>JAKBFV010000040.1 GCA_021833365.1 Pseudomonadota bacterium
GCTGGCGTGTGCCGCAAGGCGCGCGCGAAACCGTCCTCATCGAAGCAGGAAGTCAGCGGCAGATTTGCTCGGACATGAGCAGGTTTGCGTAGGTCTGGCGGAACGGTAAGCCGAACAGCAGGCTGAAGAGCAGGGTCAAGCCTAGCAGGCCGGCACGCTGACTGATATTGAAGGGTAGGGGCTGATGATCTTGGGCGCGTCCCGGATCGAAGAAGAAGATGCCTACAAAGGCCGCTCCGACGATGATCAGGACTTGCCCGATCGCCGACGGGAAGAGCGAGGCGATGCCGGCGGCCATGGCCATGAGGGTCACCCGCGGCGTGTCCGCGCATAGATGCTTCGCCATCCCCCAGACCGCCTGTACCACGACCGCCACGGCCAAGACTTTCAAGCCCTGCACAGCGCCGACCGGGAGAGCCAGGGCGTGGTTCGACATGCCAAGCGCGAAGAGCATCAGAGCGATGGCAGAGGGCAGGGTGAATCCCGCCCAGGCGGCCAGGGCGCCGCCATAGCCGTGTCGCAGCAAGCCCAAGGCCATACCGACCTGACTGCTGGCCGGGCCGGGCAGGAACTGGCACAAGGCGACCAGATCGCTATAACTGCGCTCACTCAGCCAATGCCGGCGCTGGACGAATTCATCGCGGAAGTAGCCGATGTGCGCGATCGGCCCGCCGAAGGAGGTCAGGCCCAGACGCAGAAATACGAGAAAAATGCCGCCCAGGCTATCCTGGCCAGCGCCATCCATCGTGGCGCTGGTTTTGTTCGGTGTCGTCATGGACGAGCGCCAGCTTGCAGCGTGACCGGGCGGCTGTCTATTTCGGATTCGTCTGCAGGGCCTTTTCGATGAGATCGTAGCTGGTGTGCCGCACATCCGCGCCTTTGACAAGAAAGATCAACTGCTCGGAGAGGTTGCGCGCGTGATCGCCGATGCGCTCGAGTGAGCGCAGCACCCACATGATATTGAGCACGCGCGAGATCGAGCGCGGATCTTCCATCATATAGGTCATCAGGGCGCGCGTCGCCGACTTGTACTCGAGATCGATGCTGCCATCGGCACGCATCACCGCAAAGGCCTGATCGACGTCGAGGCGGGCGAAGGAGTCGAGCGCTTCATGCACCATATGGCGCACGTCCTGACCGATGTGCCGGGTCTCGACATAGCCGCGCGGCGCCTCGCCTTCTTCGCTGAGAGCGAGGGCATAGCGGGCGATCTTGTAAGATTCGTCGCCGATGCGCTCGAGATCGATGATGGCCTTGCCGATGGCGAGGATCATGCGCAGGTCGGAAGCCGCCGGCTGGCGCCGTGCGAGAATGCGCATGCACTCGTCATCGATACGGCTTTCCATGGCATTGATCGACTTCTCGTACTCCTGCACCTGCAGGGCGAGATTGGAGTCGCCGTTGATGAGCGCATCGAGAGCGTCGCCGAGCTGCTTTTCGACCTGTCCACCCATGGCCAGAAACTGACTGCGGATCTCATCCAGTTCGGAGTTGTACTGCTGCGAAATGTGGTGCGAATAATCGTCTTTACTGACCATGGCGGGCTCCTGTCAACGGGCTTCAGCCATAACGGCCGGTGATATAGTCCTCGGTCTGCTTGAAGCGTGGATTGGTGAACAGTGTGTCCGTATCACCGAATTCGATCATCTTGCCGAGGTACATGAAGGCAGTGTAGTCCGAAACACGCGCCGCCTGCTGCATATTGTGGGTGACGATGGCGATGGTGAACTGCGTCTTGAGTTCGTGGATGAGCTCCTCGATCTTCAAGGTGGAGATCGGATCCAGGGCCGAGGCCGGTTCATCCAGCAAGAGCACTTCCGGCTCGATGGCGATGGCACGGGCGATGACCAGACGCTGCTGTTGCCCGCCCGACAGACCGAGAGCGGAATCATGCAGACGGTCGACCACCTCGTCCCAGAGGGCGGCGCCGCGCAGGCTCTTCTCGACGACTTCATCGAGGACGTGCCGCTTGTTGATGCCCTGCAGGCGCAGGCCATAGGCGACGTTCTCGTAGATGCTCTTGGGAAAGGGATTGGGCTTTTGAAAGACCATGCCGACGCGACGGCGCAGACGCGTCACATCGACGCTCTTGTCGAAGATATTGCTGCCATCGAGGAGGATCTCACCGGCGGTGCGACAGTGCGGCACGAGATCGTTCATGCGATTGAAAGAACGCAGCAGGGTCGATTTGCCGCAGCCGGAAGGACCGATGAAAGCGGTGACCTTGCGCTGCGGAATGGTCAAATTGACGTCATAGAGCGCCTGCTTCTCACCATAGAACAGATCGAGATGGCGAACTTCGAGCACCACGTCTTCGGCGGCGATGGCGTGCGCCAGCGGCTTTTTCGACAGACCTTCGATCTCGGCCAGCTGCGGCGACGCTGCGGCGCTGACGGCAGTTTGTTCATTGACAGACATGGTTTCTTCCAGTTCGAGGCGCATGATCACTCAATTTCGGGACCTGAGGACCCAGCTTGCTACAACTCGGGACCCCTTCCATGGGCGTGCTACCCCTGCCATCCCGGGCCGCATGGATCGAGTAGGCACATCGACGAGCGCGATGCTACGGCGACAGCGTGACCATTTTATTACAAATCGCGCCCTTGTGCAGGTGGGCGACGCCAAACATCGCGGTAGCACGGCATTTTCGCGCTAGAATGGCCGTTTTGAGGAGAATTTCCATGTGCTCGACCACCACCCGCCCGCAGGGCGAACTCAGCCTGCAAACCATCGCCATGCCCGGCGACGCCAATGCCAATGGCGACATTTTCGGCGGTTGGGTGGTGTCGCAGATGGACCTCTCGGCCGGTGTCTGCGCACGCAAACGCGCGCGTGGCCGCGTCGCTACGGTGGCCATCGACGGCATGGTCTTTCACAAGCCGATGAAGGTCGGTGACATCATCGGTTGCTACACACGCATCCTGCAGGAAGGACGTACTTCCTTGCGCATCGAGGTCGAAGTCTGGCGCACCGATGAATTCGCCAATGAGCAGGAGCGCCTCACCGCCGGGCTGTTCACTTTCGTCGCCATCGATGATCATGGCCACAAGCGCCCCCTGCCGGCCGCCACCTGACCCTTATCGCCAGCCTTGAGGAATCCTGCGTATGAACATCCCCGCCGACCGTCAACCCCGTGGCGAGATCAGCCTGCAGACCATCGCCATGCCCGCCGACACCAACTGGAACGGCGACATCTTCGGGGGCTGGCTGTTGGCGCAGATGGATCTTGCCGGTGCTGTTCTGGCGCGCCAGCGTGCGCAGGGACGGGTGGCGACGGTCGCCATCGACGGCATGAGCTTCCTGCAGCCGGTGGCGGTCGGCACGGTGATCAGCTGCTATACCGAGATCGTCCACTGTGGCCGCACATCCCTGCAGATCGCCATCGAAGTCTGGGAGAGCGTGCGCCTGCAAGGCGGTGCACGCCTGCTCACCGAGGGGCGCTATACCTACGTCGCCATCGATGAGCAGGGCCGCAAGCGTCCCCTGCCGGCGGATGCCGGCGATGCTTGACGCCTTTCGCAGCCTCGGCGAGCGCAACTTCCGCCTCTACTTTCTCGGCCAGATCATCTCCCTGATCGGCACCTGGGTACAGCAGGTGGCGGTCTCCTGGCTCACCTATACGGTCACCGGTTCACCCTGGCTGCTCGGACTGATCGGCTTTGCTGGCCAGATTCCCCTGCTGTTGCTGGCACCGCTCGGCGGCAGTCTGGCGGATCGCTTTCCACGTCGCGATATCCTGCTGGTGACGCAGTGGGTGGAGATGGGCGTCGCCACCGTGCTCGCCCTCATCGCCCTCTATGGTCATTTCACCGCCAGCATCCTCGTCGCCAGCGCCCTCGTCCTCGGTATCGCCAGCGCCATCGAGATGCCGACCCGGCAGGCTTTCCTGCCCGAACTGCTGCACGATCGCCGCCTGATGGGCAACGCCATCGCCCTCAACTCGACCGTTTTCAATGCTGCCCGCCTGGTCGGACCGGCGCTGGCCGCCGGCCTGCTCGCCCTGACCGGCGCCGCCGCCTGCTTCGTCGTCAACGCATTGTCTTTCGTCGCCGCCATCTACACCCTCATGCAGCTGCAGTTGCAGCCGGCCCCGACCGTGCCGACGCTGGCGGGCGGCGGCGCCCTGAACTGGTTACGGCAATCGCCACCGGCGCGCTGGCTGCTGCTCACCGCCGCCCTCACCAGCCTGTGCCTGTCGCCCTTCATGACCCTGATGCCGGTCTATGCCCGCGACGTTTTCCACGGCGGACCGGCCACCCTCGGTCTGCTCATGGGCGCTTCCGGCTGCGGCGCTCTGATCAGCGCCTTGATGCTGGCATCGCGGCGGCGGCCGCATGGCCTCGAAAGCCTCCTGCTCCTCGCCCTCATCGTCATCGCAGTGATCGCTGCCAGCTTCGCCGGCAATCGTCATCTCGGCGTCGCGATCTTCCTCTCCCTGCTCTCCGGCGCGTCCTTCATCACCGTCGTCACGTCCTGCAACATCCTGCTGCAATCCATCGTGCCGGACACTCTGCGCGGCCGCATCATGGCGCTCTACAGCATGTCTTTCCTCGGCATGATGCCGCTCGGCAGTCTGCTCAGCGGTAGCCTCGCGCATCGCTACGGCAGCCCCGTCGCCTTCTTCGCCGCGGCCATCCCGGCCCTGCTGCTCGCCTTGCTGCTGCTCAGCCAGGGTCGTCGTCTACGTCAACAACTGCACCAGGCCCTCGGCCACCCTCATGGCTGAGGCTGAGCCGTCAACAGGTCGAGCAGGGTGGGCGAGCGCGACTCCCTGAGCTGATACATGAGCGACTGCCCCTCCTCGTGGTAGCGCACCGCCAAAGTGAGAGCAACCTTGATCGCCTGCGCCTGGTCGCGGCTGACGGTATAGCTGTTGCCATCAAAACTGGCCGGCAGATCGACACGCTCGACCTGACCCGGGGCAAGATCGCTACCCGGCGCCAGGGCGGCCTGGGCTTGATCTTCACTGACCTGCAGGGCGGTCATCTCCAGAGGCGTGTCGCCGATATTCTTGAGCAGGACGGAGCGCCCCTGCCAACTCGCCTGCAGATGGGCATCCTCGGCGATCAGGCCCTGCGGCAGGACATGAAAGAACTGACGCGCCTTGAGCACGACACAGTAGCAGGGCAGGTTGCTGACCTGACCGGCCTGCAGCATCAGGCTGCCACCGGGAATGGTCGGCAGCAGATACTGCCATCCCGCCAGCGGCGCCTCGAGAGCATCGCCATCGATCTCGACGATGCCGCTGTTCTGGTCAGCGCGCGCCGCCTCGGTGTCGACCACCTGGGTCTGTGCACGGTCCTGGCGGTCGATTTCAGCCGGCGCCTGCGCCGCCACCACCTCAGCTTGCTGCAGTCGCTGCCGGAAATCGTTGATCGTCGCCGCCGGGAACAGGGTCGGCCAGCTCAGATCGAGCTGCAGGTGCGGATGCTGCAGGGGATGCACACGCCGGATCACCAGATGCTGGGCCAGCATCGCCTCGTCCGGCGCCGGCCAGCCGCTCTGGTTGTCGAAGTGCAGCGGCAGCACCTGTGGCAGGAGAGCGCGCAGGCGCTGTTCGCGCGCCGTGTCGATCTGCTGCAGGCGCTGATTCAAGACGGCGAGGCGGTCCTCTGCCTGCGCATTCATGCGCTCGCGAGCGTGTAGATAGCGGTCATAGCGCACCTGCAGTCCACCCCAGTCGGTGCGTAGATGATCAGCCGCGCTGGCACTGGCGACGGCTTTTTCATAGGCGTGTTCACGTGGCCCGAAATCGCCATAGACCGGCAACACCCAGGCCCAGTAGCGGGCATCGTCATTGAACAGCACGAACAGTGGCCCGGCGACGCTGCCGGGTACGACCACCAGCAGACCAACGGTATACATGCCGAGCATGGTCAAAGGCTCGATGCGAAAGCCCTGCAGCGGTCCCTGCAGAGGATCGAGGCTGGAGCGCTGGCGTGTCGCCGCCAGACCGAGCACGCCGCGCACCGCCGGCTTGGTCTGCGCCGGCAGGACGGCGCGCATGGGACCGAGCTGGATACCGGCAGCCTCAGGCTGATCGCTCAGCTGCTCGAAACGCCATCCTGTCGCGCT
Organism: Pseudomonadota bacterium; assembly: GCA_021833365.1. Classification (GTDB taxonomy): domain Bacteria; phylum Pseudomonadota; class Gammaproteobacteria; order Pseudomonadales; family Moraxellaceae; genus JAJZHK01. The sequence goes on from JAKBFV010000040.1 coordinate 6,076, forward strand.
CGCGCGTAACTTTGCATAGATGGGATGCTCGCCCGCCACCCCAGGAAGGGCCATGCGCGCACTCAAACGCTGCGACTGCAGACCGGCACAGGCGGTGAGCAGCGCCAACACGAGCCCACTGGCGACATATCGCATCCGACGCATCTTTGGCTTCCCCCTCTCGATCGCGGCATCTTACGCCCTTGCCGACGGCTCGTCTGCTGGCCAGCAGGAACCGGCGACTGCTTGATTTTTGTAACTTTTGCGGCGCTATCGGCACGGCGCTGCCCGCCGGCCATTTATTTTTTTACGCATTTTCGCTAGCATTCCCGCCCCATAGTACCTTCTTTTTTAGCGACATGGACCCTCTGATGAACACGAAATCCTCGCCTATGACGCCTGACCATGTACGTCACCGCCGCCTGATTGCATGGGTTGAAGAAGTGGCCGCCCTCACCCAGCCTGACGCCATCGTCTGGTGTGACGGCTCCGAGGAGGAGGCGCAAGGCCTGCTGGCCGAGATGGTCGCGCGTGGCACGCTCATCCGTCTCAACCCGGACAAACGCCCGAATTCCTTCCTCGCCCGCTCCGATGCCTCCGACGTCGCGCGCGTCGAGGATCGCACCTTCGTCTGCACGCGCCAGAAAGAAGATGCCGGTCCGAACAACAACTGGGAAGATCCGGCACGCATGCAGGAAACCCTGCGCGGCCTTTTCCGCGGCTGCATGCGCGGACGCACCCTCTACGTCATTCCCTTTTCGATGGGTCCCATCGGCAGCCCCATCGCCCATATCGGCGTCGAGCTCTCCGACTCCCCCTACGTCGTCGTCAACATGCGTATCATGACACGCATGGGCCGCGCCGTCCTCGACGCCCTCGGCGATGATGGTGACTTCGTCCCCTGCCTGCACAGCGTCGGCGCGCCCCTCGCCGCCGGCCAGCAGGACGTCGTCTGGCCCTGCAACAAGACCAAGTACATCTGCCATTTCCCGGACACCCGCGAGATCTGGTCGTTTGGCTCCGGCTATGGCGGTAATGCCCTGCTCGGCAAGAAGTGCTTCGCCCTGCGCATCGCTTCGACCATGGCGCGCGATGAGGGCTGGCTGGCTGAACACATGCTCATCCTCGGCGTCGAGTCACCTGCCGGCGAAAAGTCCTATGTCGCCGCCGCTTTCCCCTCGGCCTGTGGCAAGACCAATTTCGCCATGCTCATCCCGCCAGCGGCGATGAGTGGCTGGAAGATCACCACCGTCGGCGATGATATCGCCTGGATCAAGCCCGGTGCCGATGGCCGGCTCTATGCCATCAATCCGGAAGCCGGCTTCTTCGGTGTTGCGCCCGGCACCTCGGAAAAGACCAACTTCAACGCCATGGCCACCCTCAAGGCCAACATCATCTTCACCAACGTCGCTCTCACCGATGATGGCGACGTCTGGTGGGAAGGCATGAGCAAGACCCCCCCCGAGCACCTCATCGACTGGCAGGGCCAGGACTGGACGCCACAGATCGCCGCCACCACCGGACGCAAGGCGGCGCACCCGAACTCACGCTTCACCGCGCCGGCACGGCAGTGCCCGTCGATCGATGCCGCCTGGGAAGATCCTGCTGGCGTGCCGATCTCCGCCTTCATCTTCGGCGGCCGTCGCTCGACCACGGTGCCGCTGGTGTTCGAGGCCTTCAACTGGAATTATGGCGTCTACATGGCCGCCACCCTCGGTTCCGAGACCACCGCTGCCGCCGAAGGCAAACAGGGCGTCGTGCGTCGCGATCCTTTCGCCATGCTGCCCTTCTGCGGCTACCACATGGGCGACTACTTCAATCACTGGATCCAGATCGGCCACAGCATCGAGCATGCGCCGCGCATTTTCACCGTCAACTGGTTTCGCCAGGACGAGCAGGGTCACTTCATGTGGCCAGGCTTCGGCGAGAACATGCGCGTGCTGCAGTGGATCATCGGTCGTTGCCGTGGCCAGGCGGCGGCACGCCAGACGCCGCTCGGCTGGATGCCGCGCCATGAAGACCTCGACTGGACGGGACTCGACTCGGTTGACCGTGCGCAGTTCGAGGAACTCTGCCGCGTCGACATCGACGCCTGGCGCGAGGAGCTCAAGCTGCACGCGAACTGGTTCGACCACTTGAGCGCGCGCCTGCCGCGTCAGTTCCTGCTCAAGCGCGAGCTCTTCGAGCTCGGCATGATCGACTAAGGAGCAAACGACCTGACCTGATCGATGCCGGCGGCCGTGGTGTCGACGTAGCCGATCAGGTTGGGGTTGTGCGCCACCAGGTCGACGAGCTGTGTCTCGCTGTCGACTTCGCGCGGCGGCGTCGCCCGACCGGTGAAGACCAGACGACTCCAGTAAGCGCGCAGCTGGCTGTCGTCCTTGCCGAGCACCTTGCTGGCAAAACTCTCGTAAGTACTCGAGCCCGGATGCATCTGCACCGGAATGGCCGGCTTGCCGTCGGGAAAGTACTTCGCCTTGCCGAGAAAGATGTTCTTGATCTGCTCCTCGGTCAGCGACGCGGCATTGCTCTTGTTGACCACGACAAGGAGATCGGCGCGCGCTTGAAAGGATAAGGCCAGTGCCATCAGCAGCGCCAACGCGGCACTCAGGTATCGATCTTGCTTCATGTCGTCTCCTCCCTAAAACACCATGTCCCAGCCAGCGGTGAGCAGCTTGCTGTTGCCGAGAAAGTTCCAGTGCGAATGGTCGACGGTATCGTCGTATTGCACCTTCAGGTCCATGCCCGGGCGAAAATCCCAGCGCAGTGTCGCCGTGCGCGTGAAGTGGATCTCGGCATACTGCGGATCGGTCAGAAAATCCTCATGGAACGAGGAATAGGTCAGCATCGGTAGAAACTGGCCGATGTGGTAGCCGACAGCGATCAGCCCGGTATGGTAGTAGTCCTGATTGCTCGGACGCATGAATTCGTTGAACTCAGAGCGCAGAACGAAGTGACCGGGATCGAGGTTGACCGAAATACCGCGAAACTTCTGATGATTGCCGTAGTCGAGATAGGGCGCATAACCGGCCTGCGTGCGCGTCACCTGATTTTGCATATAGACGGCGCGCACCTCCCACCAGTCCTTGCTGATGTCGACATAGCTGCCGAGCATGTTGTACCAGTTTTCGCGGATGGCGACGCCGGCACCATAGTTGTTCAGCGGTGGATCGTAATAGAGTCGGGTGAGCTCTTCATTGTTGTTGTCGCGCTCGGAGCCGGTCCACAGGTTCCAGGTCACCGAAACATCGGCGATGGTATTGTTGTAGAGGAGGTTGAGGCCGTTGTAATGATCGATCTGCCAGCCATAAAGATCCCCCGGCGGGCGCATCCATGGATAGTCATAACCGATGTCGACATAGTCGGAATACATGAAGATGGGTAGACGCTTGCGCCCGGCCTGCAAAGTCCAGCTCGGCGTCAGATTGTAGCCGGCATAGAGCCAGTCGGGGGTGAGATCGCCATACTGGTGCGGCGATAGGCGCGCCGTCGCCTCGCCGACAAAATTGAGACCATTGTCGAGCTGGACATTCTCCTGCAGACCGGCGCGCGATTCCGGTCGCAGGCTGAAGGTGCGGTCATAGACGCCGATATTCGGCCAGTTGCCGATGGCGCAGGGGCAATGACCATGATCGATGCCGGGATCGACACTCGGCGTCGCCACCAGATTCGGCGCACCGCCAGGATCGCCCGGCGAACCGGAGGTGACCATGCCGCCGATCAAGGACGCAAAGCCCGTCGTCGTCCAGGTGGCGGCACGCGCCGACAAGGCCGCCATGAGGCCCATCGCCAATAACCCTACCCGCATCCCGATCATATCTGTGCGCTCCTGCCATCGATCTCAAGACAGGTTTAGCGCATGATGTAAAAAAGTGTTCACGAACCGCAACCGTTCGTCGGGTGACCGGATCTCAGCGGCTGCTATGCACCGATACCCGGCGTGATCGGCGCCGCCACGACCGGGCAAGGGCGAGGACGAGATAGGTGACACAGCCGCAGGCGATGATGCAGGCGCCGGTGCTGAGGTTGCAGGTGAAAGCCAGGCCTAGGCCGGCGAGACAGAAGAACAGACACCACAGGCTCGCCGCCAGCATCATGCTGCGCAGGCCGCGCGCATGCAGCTCAGCCACCGCCGGCGGCAGACTGAGCAGGGCGATGACCAGAATCAGGCCGACCACCTGGATGAGCATGACGATGGTCTCGGCCACCAGAATCAGGAGCATGAGCTGCAGGGCGAGCACCGGCAGCTGGCGGCTGCGAGCAAAATCCTCATCGAAAGAGACGACCAGCAGGCTGCGGTAGAAGAGGCTGACCAGGGCGATGATCAGCAGATCGGCGCCGAACATCAGCAGCAGATCCTGGCGCGAGACGGTCAGCAGACTGCCGAACAGATAGCTCATCAGATCCTGGGCATAGCCCGGGGTGAGGTTGATCAGGATGATGCCGAGCGCCATGCCAGCGGCCCAGAGCACGCCGATCAGGGTGTCGATACGTTCGCGCCGGCGCGCCGCCAGGGCGCCGAGGAGGACGGCGAGAAGCGCCGTGAACACCGCCGTCACCGGCAGCACCGGCCAGCCGGCGTAGAGGGCGAGGCCGACGCCGCCGTAGGCGCCATGCGCCATGCCGCCACTCATGAAGGACAGGCGATTGACCATGATCAGGGTGCCGATGAGGCCGCAGACGAGGCTGACCAGAAGGCTGGCGAGCACAGCATGCTGCATGAAGGGCTGGGTGAGCAGAGCGATCATGACGTCACCTCGGGCCAGTGCAGACAGCCTTCATCATGCAGGCCATACATGAGACGGATCATGTCGGGCGACAGGGTCCGACCCTGACGATGGATGAGATAGCGGTTGACTGCCGCCATGCTGTCGACGGCATGGGCGCTGAGTCCGAGGTCATGGCTGACCATGACGATGGTCGGGCGTGGCACCAGCGCCATCAAGGTCTCGACGATGCACTGCCGTCCATAAGGATCGACATTGGCCAAGGGTTCATCGAGCAGGAGCAGCTCCGGTTCGCTGACCAGGGCGCGCGCCAGCAGTACGCGCTGCTGCTGGCCACCGGACAGTTCATCGAGACGCGCGGCAGCGCTTTCGAGCATACCCGCCTTCGCGAGCGCCTGCTCGATGGCTAGGCGCGTCTGTCGCGGCGTGCGGCGCAAACCGCTCAGGCCCATGCGCACGACGTCCTCGACCGATACTGGAAAGCCGGCGGTGGTGCGGCTGTGCTGGGGCACATAGCCGATGCGGCGCTGCACCTGTCGCGGCGCCTGTCCGAAAATGCGGATCTCCCCCTGTTGCGGCTGCAACAGACCGAGCATGAGGCGCAGCAAGGTGGTCTTGCCACCGCCATTGGGACCGATGATGGCGAGAAAAGCGCCGGCCTCGACATGCAGGTCGACCTGTTCGAGCACCTGTGACTGCTCATAGGCATAGCTGAGGGCGCGGATGTCGATGAGAGCCATCAGGAGGATCCTGGCGCGCGCATGGCGGCGGCCAGGGCGACGGCGATGCTCTGCATCGTCGCGGCCCAGTCAGCGCTCAAAGGATCGAAAAAGACCACCTGCGCGTGCAGCTGGCGCGCCAGGATCTGTGCCTGCCGGCTGGAGAACTGGCGCTCGACGAAGATGCGCGTGATGTGCGCGGCGCGCGCACGCGCGAGCAGCTGCGCCAGGGTCTGCGGCCCTGGTTCACGCCCCTGCTCTTCGATGGCCAGTTGCGTCAGGGCATAGTCATGAGCGAAATAGCCGAGGGCCGGGTGCTCGACGAGAAAGACCCGACGTGCTGGCGGAATATCGGCAAAGCTGGCACGCAGACGCGCGTCGAGGTCGCTGAGGCGCTGGTGCAAGGCGACGGCGTGGGCACGAAAATAGGCGGCGTCGGCGGGATCGGCGGCGATCAGGGCAGGTGCCGCCTGCGCGGCGAAGACCTGCATCCAGGCCACCGACATCCAGACATGTGGATCCTGATCACGACGCAGACGCATCAGCTCCACCACGCGCAGACGCCCGGATGTCAGGCGCGGCAGAACCTGGCGCTCGAAGGGCAGGGCGAGAGAAAAATAGAGATCGGCCGTCGCCAGGGCCTGCACCTGTTGTGGCGGCGGATCGAAGAGCTCGGGTTCATCACCGGGGCGCAGCAAGGTGGTGACGACGACGTGCTCGCCCCCCAATTGCTGCAGCAGCCAGGCCAGAGGCGGGCTGCTCACCGCGACGTGCAGAACCGCCGCCTGGGCATCAGCGCCGAACAGACTGAGCAGCAGGAGACAACGGCGTAACATCGTCATGGGCCTGAACCAAAGGGGGACGTCATGGTATTACAGCCGGCCCTGATTGTCGCCTGTCTCGGCGAGGACGACACGATTACGGCCCTGCTGCTTGGCTTGCAGCAGGGCGGCGTCAGCAAGCTCGATCAATTCGCCCACCGTCATGCCGGCATGATAAGTGGCGATGCCGGCGCTGAAGCTCGCCTGCAACAGGGTATCGTTCTTGCCATGCAGTTGCCCGGCAAAGCGTTCGCGCAGCTGTTCGAGCACCGCCTGCGCCGTCATGGCATCGGCACCCGGCAGGGCGATGAGAAACTCCTCGCCACCAAAACGAGCGATGAGATCGGTACTGCGCAGCTTGCCGCGTAAAAGCCAGGCGAGAGCCATGATGACGCGATCACCGACCGGATGGCCATAGCTGTCATTGATCGCCTTGAAATGGTCGATATCGAGCATGGCGACGGTCAGCGGCTGCTGACGTGCCGCTTCCATCAGCAACTCCAGGCGCTGCAAGGCGACGCCATGACGCAGCAGACCGGTGAGGCCATCGAGCTGGGTATGGCGCTGTGCCGTGCGATAACGCTCGACGCTGGTCTTGATCACTGCCGCCAGCATGATGGGGTTGAAGGGCTTGCCGAGAAACTGATCGCCGCCAAGGCGCAGAGCCTCGATCTGACGGGCGATGTTCTGCTCCCCCGACAGATAGACGATGGGTAAGGCACGCCAACGCCGCTGCTGGCGGATGACGCGCGTCGCCTCGATGCCATCGAGCTTGGGCATCTGCATATCCATGAGCACGAGATCGGGCTGATAGCTGTCGAGACGATCGAGCACCTCGGCTGGATCGCGTACCGCCTCGGAGTCGATGCCGTGCTCGCGCAAGGTGCGCTGGATGATGGTCGAGGCGACACGCGAGTCCTCCACGACCATGACGCGATAAGCCGCCGCTTCATGCACCTCGGTCAGCTCGAGCAGAAGTCGCAGGATCTGTTCGCTGCCCTCATTCTGCTGCAATAAAACATCGACGCCGGCACGCAACAGGGCCACCTGCGTCTCCATATCGCGCGACGGTGTGCGCAGGATGAGCTGCGTGTAAGGACAGTGCTGGCGCACCGTCTGCACCCAGTCGAGCAGGGCGGCATCGTGCATCGCCTCGCTGGGGAAGAGAAGAGCGGCGACATGGCCGCGCTCGGGATGGGTGAAAGTGCGGTCGAGGGTCGCCTCTTCAACCTCAAAACCGATCTGGCGGATGGTGTCGAGCAGCGGCAGGATGTCCGGGGCCGGCACCTCGCCGGCGATGAAGACGGCGATACGGCGCGCTGCCGTCCAGGCCAGCTCTTCATGCTGCTGGCGCTGTTCGCGCGGATGCGCCATGAAGAGGTCGATGGCAGCGTGCAGCGTGTCGATCTGGCGGGAGAAAGCCTGGCGCTGGGTCTCCGACAAGGATGCGGCACCACCTTCCATATAGCCGAGGCCGAGGGCCTCGATGCCCTCGCAGATGCGCGCCACGCGCAGCAGATTGAGGCGCGTCAGTTCCTCGCCGAGCCCATGCAAGGCGAGGACGACGTCGGCGAGGATACCCGCCTCCGGACGGCGTGTATAAGCCTGCCAGCGTTCTTCCAGCCGCGTCATCTGCGTCAGCATCATCTCTCTGCCATGCGTTGCACGATCGACTCCCGGTAGAGACCGTCCGTCCCTACACGGAGTGCGCGGCGGCCATTGCGTTTGCCATGATGGCGCGTGCCGGCGAGCGACGCAAGACAAAGCTGGTGTGAACCCCGCTGACGCCTTCGATGCGCGTCAAATGGTGCAGCAGGATGTCTTGATAGTCAGCCATGTCGCGCGCCAGCACCTTGAGCTGATAGTCAGCCTGCTGGCCGGTGATGAGCAGGCACTCGATCACCTGCGGCAGCTCCGCGACAGCCGCCTCGAAACCGGCAAAGCGCTCCGGTGTGTGCCGATCCATGGCGATGTGCACCAGAGCGAGCAAACCGAGACCGAGACGCTCGGGGGCGACGATGGCGCGATAGCCCTGGATGATGCCGGCCTCTTCCAGGGCGCGTACCCGGCGCAGGCAGGGCGCCGGCGAAAGGCCGATGCGCGCCGCCAGGTCCTGATTGCTGATACGGCCGTCACTCTGCAGGATGTCGAGAATGTGCAGATCATAGCGATCGATCTTCATAAAATTCATTTTTCACAAATTTAAGCAATATTATTGCGCGATGATGCGGCTTTACATGAAAAATAGCAATTTATCATCGCGCGTATGCCCTAGTCTGGAATCTCCATCGACAGCGACCCGAGACGACCATGAACGCGATGAACAGTGCCCGCTACCAGCCTCATCCACGCCCGACGCCGACGCAGCGACAATGGCCGGACGCCAGCCTCAAGGCGGCACCACGCTGGTCGAGCAGCGATCTGCGCGACGGCAACCAGGCCTTGTTCGAGCCGATGTCGAACGCGCACAAGCTGCAGCTGTTCGAGCGCCTGTGCGCCATCGGCCTGCGCGAGATCGAGGTCGGCTTTCCGGCGGCGGCAGCGGCGGAGTTCGCCTTCGTGCGCCAGCTCATCAGCGAAGGGCGCATCCCGGACACCGTGCGCATCGCCGTGCTGACGCCGGCGCGTCACGATCTCATCGCCCTGACCCTGCAAGCGCTCGCCGGTGCAGCGCGCGCCACCGTCCATCTCTACCACGCCATCGCCGATGATTTCCGCGAGCAGGTCTTCGCCATCGATCGCGCCACCCTGAGCGAGCGCATCGTCGCCAGCGTGACGGCGATTCGCGAACACGCCGAACGACATCCTGAGACGTCCTGGTGCCTGCAGTTCAGTCCGGAGCATTTCAGCAGCAGCGACCCCGCCTACGCGCTGCAGGTGTGCGATGCCGTCAGCCTGGCCTGGCAGGCCGATGACGCCCGCCCGCTCATCATCAACCTGCCGGCGACGGTCGAGTGCTGCATGCCGCATGTCTATGCCGACCTTATCGAATACATGCACCGCCACTTGGCGCGACGCCAGTACCTCACCCTCAGCGTCCATCCGCACAACGACCGCGGCTGCGCCGTGGCGGCGGCAGAACTGGCTGTGCTCGCCGGAGCGGAACGCGTCGAGGGCTGTCTCTTCGGTCATGGTGAACGGACCGGCAATGTCGACCTCGTCACCCTCGCCCTCAATCTGCATAGCCAGGGTGTCGCTCCCGGCCTCGACTTCGGTGCCCTCGATAGTCTGGTGCACCTGGTGCAGACCTGCACCGGCCTGCCCGTGCACCCGCGTCATCCCTACGCCGGTGATCTCGTCTACACGGCTTTTTCCGGCTCGCACCAGGACGCCATCCGCAAGGGTCTGCAGCAGCAACAGCCGGAGGCGGTCTGGCGCGTCCCCTATCTGCCCATCGATCCCGGCGACGTCGGACGTGACTACAACGGCCTCGTGCGCCTCAACAGCCAGTCGGGCAAGGGCGGCGTCGCCTATCTCCTCGAACAACGTGGCGTGCGTCTGAGCCGACGCCATCTCATCGATTTCAGCGCCCGCGTCAAGACTTTGAGCGATGGCGGCGGCGAGGTGAGCGCTGAGCAGCTCTGGCAGTTCTTCCTCGCCTGCTACGCTAGCGACGCGCACCGACAACCTTGGCAGCTGCACAGCTTTGAGCTCAGCGCCGATGGTCAGAGCATCGACTTGCAGATGCACCACGCTGATCGCTCTGTGCACCTCAGCGGCCATGGCTGCGGCACCCTCGATGCCGCTGTCGCTGCCCTGCCACGCCGCTTGGAGGTCGTCGCCTACAGTGAATTCAGCCTCACCTGCGGCAGCACGGCGGAAGCCCTGGCGGTGATCGAAGGGCAGGGCGATGGCCTGCCCTTCTTCGCCGTCGGCGTCGCGGCGAACCGCATTCTCGCGACCCTGCTCGCCCTGTGCTCGGCGCTCAATCAGAGCGAATCTGCTCACCAGCCGGGGTAAAAACCACCCCAGCCGCCAAAACCGCCGTATCCGCCTTCGTAACGGATGCGGACGCGGCGCTCCGGCAGCTGCGCCGGCACGATATTGCCTTTCGAGGACATGCACTGCTCATAGGCGATGTTGTAACGCTGCTGATCGCTCAGCGCCGCGTCGCGTGCCCGGCCAGCGCCAGCCAGGCCGCCCACCGCCAGGCCGACAGCGGCGCCGGCGCCAGTGCCTTGGTGGTCGCCACTGACAGCGTTACCGACGAGGGCGCCGAGGGCACTGCCGAGTACCGCCGAACCGAGCACCTGCTCGTCAGCGTGTGCGGCTGCCGGGGCGAGCGACTGCGCCGCGTACTGGCGGCAGAACAGATCTTCCTGCTGGAACAGATCGAGCGGCTTGCCGGCAGGCGGCATCACCGCCACCGTCGGCCCGTCCGGCAGGGTCGCGCAGGCGCCCAGAGTCAATGCCCAAAGACCGGGCAGGGCCAGGCGCCATCCTCTCATGCTTTGCATAGCGCATCCTCCTCGCTCTCCTCGCTCATGCTGAGTCAGCACCGCCTCAGGGATGACGACCAGCGTCGGGTGGTACGGCTGGCACCGTCTGCCAGCCGCTCGCGCAGGTCGCGATGTAAGGGTAATAACCCTCGGGATGCCGGCAGTGATACCAGACCTGCGAAGGTGGTGGTGGTGGCGGTGGCGATACCGTCTGTACATAGGTGATCGGTGGCGTCACCGGCTCATCGATGATGTAGGCCGGCGGCAACATCGGATCGGGATAGGGATAGATCGGCGTGTCATACATCATCCAGCTCGGACCGACGATCCACCACCAGCCGAAGCGGCCACCATGGTCGCCATGAAACCAGCGACCGCCGTGCCACATGCCATCGCCATAGCCATAACCACGTACCCAGCCGCCGCCCCAATGCCCGCCCCAGTGACCACGGTGCCCCCAGTGATCGGCCTGGGCGGCGAGACTGAGGAGGGTGCACAGGGCGAGGACGCCACTGCGTAGGATTGCTGTCTTGCCACTGCTGCTTTGCATCATGACCGCCTCGGCGTGCATCAAGGTGTGTGCCAAGATGAACGTCGCTGACTGCCTCTGGTTGACCTCGCCATCATGCCTCTGTGGCCGTGCCGCGTACTGGCCATTCGCCACGGATCAGCTAGCTTGAAGGGGGGGCCGGATGGTATCCGGCCCGAGTGACTCTGTGAGACCACGCGCGTATGCATCACGACCTGCCCTTCCTCCTACTCGCCAGCGGCCAGAAAATGCCGGACATGGCGTTGCACTACGATGCCCGGCTGGTGCTCCTGTCCTGGCTGGTGGCCTGCATCGCCGCCATCCTCGCCCTGCAACAGGCCGATATGGCGACGCGTATGCAACGCCGAGCCCTGCGCCTCGGCATGGTGCTCTCCGGCGCCATGGTGCTCGGCATCGGTATCTGGAGCATGCACTTCATCGGCATGCTCGCTGTGCGCCTGTGTACCGCCGTGCACTACGACGCTGTGCTCACTGCGGTGTCGATCTTGCCGGGACTGACCGCAGCCTATCTCGCTCTCACTCTGCTGGTGCAGGAAGAGCCGCGTGGGCGTCGCCTGCTGCTGGCAGCGATCGCTATCGGTAGTGGCATCGGTGCCATGCACTACCTCGGCATGGCGGCGATGCGCATGCCCGCCGAGCTACGCTATGATCCGCTCTGGTTCCTGCTCTCCCTGCTCGTCGCTGTCGCTCTCGCCCTGCTGGCACTGTGGGTGCGTTTCGAATCGGTGCGCCGCTTCGGACTGTCACGACGCGCTGGTCTTTTCTGGGGCGGTCTCATCCTCGGCAGCGCCATCTCCGGCATGCACTACACCGCCATGCACGCCGCCCTCTTCATCGGTGCTGGCACCCATGGCGCCGGGCAGCACAGCGATCATGTCGGTCTCGCTCTTGCCGTCGGTCTGACGGCGCTCGGCATCGCTCTCGTCGTCTTCGCCCTGAATATGCTCATCCAGTACATCCTCAGCACGCAGGCTCTGGCGAACAGCCGGCGACGCATGCAGGCGATGAACGACGCCGCCGTCGATACCGTCCTGGCGGTCAGCGACAGCGGCGTGATCAAGAGCGCCAATGCCGCCATCACCCGTCTGCTCGGCTGGTCACAGCAGGATGTGATCGGCAAGAGCCTGACCCTGCTCTTGCCGCAAGGACTGCAGAAGCTGCGCGACTTCATGCGCAGCGAAGAGGGCTCTTCGGGACAGCAGGTCCTCGAAGTCTGTGGCCTGCATCGCGATGGCCACAAACTACCCCTGCGCCTGGCGATCGGCAGCGTCTGGCTCGACGGCTTCAGATTCTTTGCCTTGCATCTGGCTGACCTGAGTGAACGCAAGGCCTTCGAACAGGCCCTGCAGCAACGCGACAGCCGTATCGCCACGCTGCTGCGCAACAGCCCAGGCGTCATCTTCCGCCTGCAAAGGGACGAGACGAGCGGACGTCTGCGCTATGACTTCGTCAGCAAGGCCATCACCCGTCTCTGCGGCCTATCGGCGGAAGCTCTGCAGGAACAAGCCGAGCGCTTCGATGCCCTGGTCGCCAGCAACGATCGCCTACGCCTGTTGCGCAGCCGCCAGGGCGAAGATGGCCAGACCAGCTATAGCCTCGAATACCGTCTGCAGCTCGAAACACAGCGCAGCGTCTGGGTCAGTGAAACCGGCGACCTGACGCGCGATGGCTCGGGCCGGGTGAGCAGCATCGAAGGCGTCCTCCTCGATATCACCGAAGCCAAGGCGCGCACTGCCGAATTCGAAAGCATCTACGCCGCCATACAGCGCGGTACGATGCTGCTGGAGCTCGACATCGATGGCCACATCATCGCCGCCAATGACAGCTGTCTGCAGCTGTTTGGTTATCAGCGCGATGAGCTCATCGGGCGCCACCATGCCCTGCTCTGTTTTCCCGAAGATGTGCTGCAGACCGCCTATGTCCAGCATTGGCAGGCGCTGCGCGCCGGCCAGTTCCTACGCGGCGAATACCGGCGCCGCGCGCGTGACGGCCATGCCATCTGGATGCAGGCGAGTTATACGCCGGTGCTCGATACGGAAGGACAGCCACAGCGCGTGATCAAGCTGATCACCGATCTCAGCGAACGCTATCGTATGGAAAGCGAACTGCGCCTGGCCAAGGAGAAAGCCGAACAGGCCGCCGCCGTCAAGGCGACCTTTCTCGCCAATATGAGTCACGAGATCCGTACGCCGCTCAATGCCGTCATCGGCTTCACCGAAGTGCTGCAGGAGACACCGCTGAGCCGCTCACAGCATGATTACCTGCAGACCATCATGCGTTCATCGCGCACCCTGCTGCAGCTGCTCAACGACATCCTCGACTCGGCCAAGCTGGAGAGCGGGGCCATGGAGTTGGAGCAAACCTCTTTTTCCCTGCGCCAGATGGCCGGTGACCTCGTCGCGACCTTCTCCCTCATCGCCATGCACAAGGGCATCGATGTCAGCCTCGACTACGCTGCCGACTGCCCGGAATGCTTTTTGGGGGACGCCCTGCGCCTCAACCAGATCCTCAGCAATCTGTTGAGCAATGCAGTGAAGTTCACCGCCCATGGCCAGGTTCGCCTGATCATCCAGCGCGTCGATGCGGAACTGCTGTGCGCGGTGAGCGATACCGGCATCGGCATCGCCGCCGATCGCCTGCAGCAGATCTTCGAGCCCTTCGCTCAGGCCGACGCTTCGATGACACGACGCTTCGGTGGCACCGGCCTCGGCACCTCCATCGCCAAGCGTCTGAGCGAACTCATGCATGGTGAGATCACCGCCAGCAGCACCCTCGGCCAGGGTTCCTGCTTCCAGGTCCGTCTGCCCCTGCCCGCCTGTGCCTGTCCAGGCGCTGGAGATGCGGCGCCGCCGCGCCTGACCCACCTGCCGCCCCTGCACATCCTGGTCGCCGATGATATGCCGCAGAACCGCCAGCTCATGCAGATCCAGCTGTCCCGTCTCGGACACACGGTGACCCTGGTGGAGGACGGTGAGCAGGCGATCGCGGCCTGTGCACGCCAGCCTTTTGATCTCGTCCTCATGGATGTACACATGCCGGTCTGCGATGGTCTCACCGCCACCCGCAGCATCCACCAGGCGAATCAGAGCGCCGGGCAGCCAGCCCTGCCGATCATCGCCCTGACAGCCAGCGTACAGACTTCGGAGCGTCAGCTCGCTCTCGACGCCGGCATGGCCGGCTTCGTCCTGAAACCCGTCGACATGGCGATGCTGCTGGCGGAGATCGAACGCGTTCTCGGCTTCGACGACGCCACCACGACACCCGCCAGCACGATCTCGGACTGGGCACGTGCGCGCCAGGCCTGGGGTAATATCGAGTTGCACCATGCTGCCATCGCCCGCCTGCTCGAAGACATGCAGGAGCGTCTCTCGGCAGCGGAGATACTGCCGGCGGCGGCAGAGCTCGCCCACCGCTGGCGTGGCGCTGCTCTCAATCTCGGCCTCACCAGCCTCGCCGAGGTCTGCGCCGCCATCGAAGCCACGCCGCTCGATGAAAAACTGTGGCATGAGCTGCGCCGGCAGGTCGAGGAACTGCAGGCGCGCTTCCATCCCTTGACCCTGCCGCCACCATCGCCGACGGTGACCGCCTATGACGCTGCCCATGGCGAGCGCCTCACCGCCCACCTGCGCGCTGGTGAGATCGATGAAGCCCTGCTCGATCAGGTCTGCGCCAGTCTCGACGCGGTGCGGGCGACGCGCCTGCGCGCCCACATCCTGCATTTCGACTTCGACGAGGCGATCGGCCTGCTCACCGATATCGCCAGCGCCGCCCCCAACCACCGCGCGGAGGATCGCCCATGAGTCACACCGAATATGCCCAACCGCGTCACAGCCTGTTGCTGGTCGATGATGAGGCGACCAATCTGCAGGTGCTGAAAACCATTCTGGCGAGCGAGTACCGCCTGTTTTTTGCCCGCGATGGTGAACGCGCCCTGACCCTGGCGCAGCAACATCACCCCGATCTCATCCTGCTCGACGTCATGATGCCGGGGTTGAGCGGATTCGACGTCTGTCGCGCCCTCAAACGCGACGCAGCGCTGGCGATGATACCGGTCATCTTCACCACCGCCCTCGCCGATACGCTGAACGAGACCGAAGGCCTGGAAGCAGGCGCCGTCGATTACATCACCAAACCCGTGCACGCCGCCGTCGTGCGCGCGCGCGTACGCACCCACCTCGCACTCGCACAGACCAGCCTCCTGCGCCAGACACGACTGCAGACGATCGAGATTCTCGGGCGCGCCGCTGAGTACAAGGACAACGAGACCGGCCTGCACGTCATCCGCATGAGCCGCTACTCACAGCTGATCGCACGCGCCGCTGGCTGGAGCGAGGCGGAGAGCGAAGATCTACTGCATTCGGCGCCTATGCACGACGTCGGCAAAATCGGCATCCCCGACGCCATCCTGCGCAAACCCGGCGCCCTCGATGCCGAGGAGTGGGCGATCATGCGCCAGCATCCACATATGGGAGCGAAAATCATCGGCGAGCACGACGCCCCGATGCTGCGCATGGCGCGCGAAGTGGCGCTCTATCACCATGAAAAGTGGGATGGCAGCGGCTATCCGCAAGGTCGGCAGGGGCAGGACATCCCGGAGGCGGCGCGTATCGTCGCCGTCGCCGATGTCTTCGATGCCCTGACCAGCGTGCGCCCGTACAAACCCGCCTGGCCCGTGGAACGCGCCATCGACCTGCTGCGCCAGGAGTCAGGGCGTCATTTTGAGCCGCGCCTGGTCGAACACTTTCTCGCCCATATGCCGGAAATCACCGCGATCATGCAGCGCTGGCAGGAGCAGCCCGAGTCAGATCACCCTGCAGCCGTCAACGGCGACGCCGCAGCGACGTTGAAAGGGGGGGCATGACGCTCATGCCCCCCTGACGTTCGCAAGGAGAACGATGATGATAACCAGATCGCGCCTCGCCCTGCCACTGCTGCTCGCCAGCCTCAGCCTCGCCACCCTGGCAGCACCCGCCGACGCTGATCACCCTTTCGCCTGCCATGCGCGGATGATGCAGGCTGATCCGGCCATGCTGCACAAGCACTTCGACCACGAGGCCGCAGTGCTCGAGATCCGTCCTTCCCAGGAAGCGCTCTGGCAGACCTATGCCGACGCCAGTACGGCGATGCTGCTGGCCATGCCGCATCATCCACCGCGCCCGGCTGACGCGCCGGCGCAGCCGGCTCCGCCCACCCTGACCGGAGCACAGCGCCTGCAGCGCATGGCCGATCATCTCCACACCATGGCCGACAAGGCCGCCACCCTGGCGCAGGCGGCAGATCACCTCGAGGCCGCCCTGAACCCCGAACAGAAAATCGTCTTTGACCGCATGATCGCCATGCATGGGCATGAACATTGCCGACCGCACAGGCCGATGCACATGCCAGCGGCGCACTGATCAACCGCCCTGGGGCGGCAGACGCGCCTGTAAAGCGACCGGCAGTTGCGCGCGCAAGCTACGGATCTGCTGCTCCTTGAGGTCGGCGCTGAGACCCTGCATCTGCTCGATCTGCTGGCGCGCCAGATCATAGCGCGCCAGGATCTGCTGCTGGTCATCGGGCGTGTCGCCAGTGCTGCTCTCGACCCCGATATATTGCTGGCGCAGGGCTTGCTGATGCTGCAAGGCGAGCACCGGCGCCAGTGGCGAGGCGGTGCTGGCGGCGGGTGTTTGCCGCCGCCAGGCGGCGATGGCGCGGCGATAGGCCAGTTCATGCGCGAGCATGGAATCGGCCTGCGGCCATTGCGACGCTGGCCACAACTGCCGAATGCGTGCCCGCATCGCCGCCACCTCGCCGACGCTCGGTGCGTCCGCCTGACCGGCTAGCCACGACTCGATACGCGCACGCATGTCGACCGCAGCGGCGCTGGCCGGCGCCGGCCCGGTCAGCGTCGGGTGCGCCCTGACCAGCGGCGGATGCACGGATGCCGCTGCCAGGGGCGCACGCCAGGAGGCGTAAAGAACCGCCCCACCGGCCAGCATCAGTGCACCGACGAGCCACGACAGCGATCGACTCACGGCAGGACGGCGGCCGGCACCACCGGCAGGACCAGACTGGAGGGATGCTGCGCGTCATTGTAGAGCGTGGTGACATTGCCCTGGACGCTCGCCTGCATCGGCGTCGTCCACAGGCCTTCGACCTGATTGCTCGAACTGATGGCGATACGCAGACGATGCCAGGGTTGCAGCAGGACGGCGGCCGGGAAGATCTCCACCGGCACCATGACCGGCTGTTGCGGCGTCAGCGGCTGGGCGCTGGCGATGGTGAAGGGATGCCAGGGCTGGATCATGACGCCATCGATATAGCGCGACCGGCTGTTGTCGACGGCACGATAGCTGGCCGCCTGCAGGCCGGTGGAGATCGGCGTCGCCACACCGAGCGGATCGACGTCGTCGAGGTGCACGCTCAGGGCGGCCTGGCTGGTGCTGGCCGAGATCCAGATGTCGGCTTCGATCGGGCCGTTGATGTAGAGCGGCTGACTCAGCGGTGCCGTATTGTAGACGATCGCCCCTTGCGTCGATTCAACGGTATTGTCCTCACTGAAACAAGGCAGCGGCAGGAAGCCGGCGATGCCGAGAGACCACTGCACCTCGCTGCTCGAGCAGGCGCTGCCGTCCTTGGTCGTCACCTGGGCAGAGAGATCCTGACCCTGATTGCTGGTCGAGACACTGACCGTCGGCGGCGTCGCTTCGTTGAGGGTGTGTGTCGCCTCGCCGCTGGCCGGCGTCTGCGCGTTGAGGCTGCCGTCACCGTGCAGATAGAAGCGCTGCGCCTGTGCCTGCGGATGCGGCCAGTCGCTGCTGGTGGCATAACGCTCGCCACCGAAAAGACCATAGCCCTGGACATACTGGGTCACATTCGGCATCTGTGCGGCGCCGGTGTTCATGCCCTTGAGATACTCATCGAACCACTGCAGGAGCAGGGACTCGGCGTCGGGAGCGCCGTTGCTGAAGAAGTTGTTGTGATTGCTCAGCGAGTCGAGTATGGCCTGCACGTGCGCCCCCGGCAGGATGAGGAGCTTGGTGGTGACACGATTCTTCAGCTGCTCGTAGAGCAGAGGCTCATCGCGCTGAAAGAGGTCGTTGCTGCCGCCGACGATGAAGGTCGGCACCTGGATCTTGTCGGCGTTTTCCAGCGCCGAACGGCCGGCCCAGAAACTGCCGTCGTCGGTGGCATAACCGGTGACGCCGCCTAAAGCCTTGTCGATGGTCGGAATATACCAGTCCTGGATGGCCTGCACATGCTGCTGATTATCGGCAGCGATGAGCCCGGCGTATTGCGGATAATTGCTCTCGGCGGCGCCATTGGCGACACTGAGGTTCTGCGTCAGGGTCATCCAGGTGCTGATGAAATTGGCGTTGAGCAGGCCACCCGGCGCCACCGTCGCGCGATAGGGATCGCCCATTGGAACTTCGGCGAACACCGCCTTGACCGCTGGATTTTGCTGCTCGGCGGTCAACAGGCTGGTGATGCCGAGATAGGACGTGCCGGCAAGACCAAGATGACCGTCGAACCAAGGCTGCTGCGTCACCCAGTTCACCGCATCGCCATAGGCCGCCTGTTCCGCCGGCCCGATCAGCTGGGTGACACCGGAGGACATGCCACTGCCGAGAACGTCGACGGCGACACTGATATAGCCGCGCTCGATCATGAACTTGTCTTCACCACCGATGATCAGGGTGGTGCTGCTCGGCAGAACGCCGCCGATCAGCTCACCGAGATCGATGCGATAGGCCGTCTGCGTCAAAATCGCCGGAAAACGTCCAGCGATGGGGTGCCCGCTGGCGTCGGCCGGCACCGAGACGAGGACAGCGAGATGATCGCCACTGCTCGTGGTGATGAACTGTAGGGGCAGAGTGACGGCGTTGGGGTAATCGGCAGCGCGCGTGTAGTTGTGCCATTGCGCATGGCTGTTGCTGGTGATCGCCGGGTTGTCACTGTGCGTGCTGCTGCGCGTTCCGAGGGTGGTGGTATCACTGGCGTAGCTGCTCGTTGCCAGGCAACAGGAAGCGACGCAAGCGGCCACGGACAGCCAGCGTCCTTGATGGCTCGACATGGTGAAACTCCTTGCAGGGGAATACCGGCGTCGTGGAATCTTCTGCCCACGTACTTTGCCGTAGCAGCGAATATGATAGTCTGTCAGTCATAAGCCAACCCCCGTTCCAGACCGGAGAGGCCCCATTTTCGGACATCTTCGGTGCTGCATGGCTGACTGCAGTCTATCGCCGGAGGCACAAGGATGATGTCTTCAACACGCTCGACACCAGCGCCAGCTGGTGTCATCCATGCGTCCATGGTCGAGATCTTTCTGCGTCTGTGCGCCGACGCCGGTATCGAGCGTTCAGCCTTGCTTGCCGCCGCCGGCCTCGACGCCAGGGATCTCGCGCCCGACCCAGCCTGGATACGGCGTGATCTGTTCGAGCGCCTCTTCCTCGCCAGTCTGGCGTGCTGGCACGATCCCCTCCTCGGCTTGCATCTCGGCCAGAGGCTGCCACTGATGGAGATCGGTCTGCTCGGCTTTCTCGGCCTGAGCAGCCCGACCATCCTCGATCTGTTCAGCACTTTGCAGAACTACGGCCGTCTCGTCTCCGACATTCCACAGAGCCATCTGCGGCATGAACCGGGGCGGGTGCTCTGGGTCATCGATTTCAGCTACCACAACGAAGTTCTGCTGCGCCATAGCAGCGAGTGGATGCTAGCCGCCTGCGCCCGACTCATCCGCCGCCTCGATGCGCAAGCCCTGCTCGCCGTGCATCTGCGCCACGCTGCCCATCCGCACACACAGGCGCCGCACCCCGACTACGCCG
>JAKBFV010000041.1 GCA_021833365.1 Pseudomonadota bacterium
AAGATAATTCGACCTTCAGCCACCGGCGACCTGCCCTTCAACCTTACCGCCGATGCGCCCACTGCGCAGCAGAGTGACACCGTTTTCATACTCGGGGGCGTCGGCCTGCCTTCATGGCAGTTAAGCGGATTGTCTTCCCCACGTCCGTGGGGGTGTTTCTTGGTATGACGTGTCTGGAGGCACATGCTCAGTGTCTTCCCCACGTCCGTGGGGGTGTTTCCACCAAGCGCCCATGCGTCGACAGCATGATCAAGTCTTCCCCACGTCCGTGGGGGTGTTTCTGGCAGGCGGCGCATGGATGCGGAGTTCGTGGCGTCTTCCCCACGTCCGTGGGGGTGTTTCCGGCTACACGTACCATCCAAGTCGAACCGTCATGTCTTCCCCACGTCCGTGGGGGTGTTTCTATGAGCGCCATCACTGATACGGCGAGCCATCCGTCTTCCCCACGTCCGTGGGGGTGTTTCCTCACGCTTAGCCGCCGAGAATGCTAGCTGCTGGTCTTCCCCACGTCCGTGGGGGTGTTTCTCTTGGCCGACCTTGGTCTGGTAAAAGATGCTTGTCTTCCCCACGTCCGTGGGGGTGTTTCTATCACGGTTTTATAGGTCATCCGTCACGATAGGTCTTCCCCACGTCCGTGGGGGTGTTTCCAACTGACAGTCCCCGCATCCAAGATTTTATCCGCACCCCCTTGCCAAATTTTGCCAAACAATCCACGCTTACGCCATGAGTACGATGAATATCTCCCTCCCCGACACCCTGAAGTCCTTCGTGGATCAACAGGTCAGCCAACGCGGCTATGGCACGAGCAGCGAGTACGTGCGCGAGTTGATCCGCAAGGATCAGGATCGCCTGCAACTGCGCAACCTGCTGCTGGCCGGAGCTGCCTCGGCCCCGGCGGCACCTGCCGATGCCAGCTACTTTGATGGTCTGCGGGATCGGGTGCGCAAGGCTGCAAAACCCGCTGCCAAAGCGTGAAAGCCAAGCCAGTCGTCCCGCGTGAGCAGGCCAACCGGGATGTCGATGATGCCGTTGCCTACTACTTGAACGACACCACTGAGGCTGTGGCGCTCGGTTTCATGGATGCGCTGGAACATGCCTACACCCACATCGCTCGCCATCCGGCCACTGGATCACCCCGCTACGCCCACGAACTCAACCTGCACGGCCTGCGTACTTGGCCGCTGACACGTTATCCGTACCTCGTGTTCTACGTCGAGCGCTTTGACCATATCGATGTTTGGCGTGTACTGCACGGCGAGCGGGATATTCCGGCCGGGATGCAGGAACTTGACGGCGTGTGAGGGTCGTCTTGCCGGGCATATCCCGTCGCCGATGCAGGCTGGATCAGCGTTTCGGATAGTGCGTGATGTGGCGGATGGAGCGATAAAGGGGCGCTAGGCGCTCGTAGAGTTTGCTGTACACCTGCCGGTAGAGCTGATCGTAGAGTTTGACGGCGCTGGCTTCCGGTTTGAAGGCACGCCCTTCATGCAGCATGGAACGGACGGCGCTGGCGTGATCGGGGTAGTAGCCGGCGCCGACGGCGGCATTCATGGCGGCACCGAGGCCGGAGGTCTCATAAGTATGTGGGCGTTCCGCCTGCATGCCGAAGATGTTGGCGGTGATCTGCATGATTTCGTCACTCTGTGAGCCACCGCCGGCGACTTTGAGGCGGGTGATGCGCTGGCGGTTGCGGCGTTCGCGGCGTTCGCGGCCATGGCGCAGGGCATAGCCTATGCCTTCGATGATGGCGCGGTACATGTGGGCGCGGGTGTGTACGTCGCCGAAGCCGATGATGGCGCCTTTCGCTTCCGGGCCGGGAAATTTGACGCCCGGCGTCCAGAAGGGCTGCAGGATGAGGCCGAGGGCGCCGACCGGAGATTGGCGCAGCAGCTCATCGAAGAGGAGTTCGGCGGCGATGCCTTGCTCTTCCGCCCGGCGTACTTCCTCGGCGGCAAATTCGCGTTTGAACCAGTTCACCATCCAGTAGCCGCGGTAGACCATGATTTCGGTGTTGTAGGCGTGTGGCAGGGCGGCTGGATAGGCGGGAACGAGAAACATCGGCTCGACATAGCGCGGATTGCCGGTGTTGATGGTGGCGGTGGTGCCATAGCTGAGGCAGCCGACGTCCGGCGTGATGGCGCCGGCGGCGAGCACTTCGCAGGCCTTGTCGGCGCCAGCGGCGTAGAGACAGAGCCCTTCGGGAATGCCGGTGTGCCGTGCCGCCTCGGCGCTGATGGTGCCGAGCAGGCCTGCGGCCTGCACCAGGGGGGGCAATTGTTCACGGCGTACGGTCAGCGCCCGCCACTTGAGGTCGTGCGCGGCCGCCCAGCACTGACGACGGTAGTCGAAGGGCAGATAGCCGACCTGAGCGCCGACGGCGTCGCACAGGCGTCCGGTGAGCTGGTAGGTGAGATAGCCGGACAGCTGCACGAAGTGGCGCGTCTTCGCCCACAGGTCGGGATAGTCGACAGCGAGCCAGTTGCACTCGGCTTTCGACTGCAGCTGGTACATCATGTGGCGCTGACCGAGGGCATCGCTGGCCAGGCGCAGCCATAGAGGCAGTGCTGGATAGTCGTCGGTGCGGCGCGAGTCGAGCCAGATGGTGGCCGGGCGCACGGGCTGCATGTCCTGATCGAGGCAGACCATGGTGGCGCGCTGGCAGGTGAGGGCGGCGGCGACGACGCGGCTGCGCAGATCGGGGTGGGCGCGCCACAGTCCCTGACAGGCCTGGCCGAGGTTCTGCCAGAAATAATCGGCGTGTTGCTCCGCCCAGTTTGGATGCACGGAGAAATAGGGTTCGATGTGCTGTTGTGACTTCGCGACGAGTTCGCCGTCGCGGCTGAACAGCATGGCGCGCACGCTCTGCGTGCCCTGGTCGAGGGCCAGAAAGAGGTCCTGCGCTGATGTCATGGTGTCTCCTCGCGGGCCGCCGTCCGTGCCGGCGAGCCGGCGATCGCATAATGCTCGGCGATGATGGCCTGGTAGCGTGTTTTCTCTTGCTGCCAGCGCGCCTCATCCCAGCCCAGTTGGGCGCGGCAGAGCGCACCAACTTCGGTCAGCAGCTCCTCGCCACCGCTCGCCATGACATGGCCGGCGCGCAGGCGCCGGAGCATGAGGTCATCGAGATGAACGACCTGTTCATGTTGCAGGATCCAGCCTATCTGCTCACGCAGCTCGGCACCCACAGCTGGCGCCGCCAGCGGATGGCTGAGACGATGCGGATCAGCGACTGCATGCCTGAAACAGGCTTGCTGCACGGCTCGGCGGTGGTCGCGGCTGTCGAGAAAGCCGATGGTGCGCAGAACATCGAGGGCGATGAGACGAAAAGTGGTGAGCTTGCCACCGGCGACGCTGACGACGCCGTCGGCGCTGCGCCAGACGGCATGATCACGACGTTCCTGTGCCGGGTGGCGGCCCTTGCCGGAAGCGATGATGGGCCGGACACCGGCCATGCTCGAGAGGAGGTCTTCGGCGCGCAGGGCGAGGTTCGGCCATTGCTGGTTGATGGCGGTGAGCAGATAGTCGACTTCAGCAGCACTGCAGCACGCTTCCTGTTCGTCCAGCGGGCCATGGTCGAGGTCGGTGGTACCGATGCAGACGGCGCCTTTCCAGGGAAAGGCGAACACCGGTCGGCCATCCTCAGGATGCATGAAGGTCAGGCAATCGTGTAGTGCGATTTTATCTGCTGGGACGAAGAGGTGGCTGCCGCGTTGCGCGCGGATTTTGGCCTGGCTGCCGGACAGTCGATCCGCCCAGGCGCCGGTGGCATTGACCACCTGGTCGGCCTGCAGGCAGGCGCCGCTGCCGTGCAGGGCATCGCTGACATGGACGGCAAAGCCGGAAGCGTGAGCTTCGATGCGGGTGACCGGCAGGTAATTGCCGGTCACGCCGCCTTCCAGGCGTGCTTCGTGCAAGACGCGCTGTACCAGACGCGCATCATCGGTGAGAGCGTCGCCATAGCGTAGGGCGCCACGCAGTCCCTGCTGAGAGAGCGCCGGATAGTCTTGCAGGACTTGCTTGCGAGGCAGCCAGCGCTGTGTGCGCCGGCCAGCGAGAAAATCGTAGATAAAAAGTAAGGCCTGCATCGGCAGGCGGCCGGGAAAACGTCCCCGCCGGATAGGAAAGAGATAAGGCAGCTCGACCACCATATGCGGCAGTTCGCGCAGCAGGCGCTCGCGTTCGCGCAAAGATTGTCGGGTGAGGGCGATGTCGCCTTGTGCGATGTAGCGCAGGCCGCCGTGCACCATCTTCGATGAACGGCTGGAGGCGCCGGCGGCGTAGTCGGCGCGTTCCAGCAGCAGCGTTTTTTTACCGCGGCGGGCGGCTTCGAGCAGGATGCCGGCGCCGGTGATGCCGCCGCCGATGACGACGAGGTCCCAGCGCGTCGAGCTCAGATGCATGAGATCAGGTCGTTGCATGACATCTCCTGGATAGGGGGTGTGCTCAGTCTTCCTGCAGCAGGCAGCCTGGATTGAGCTGCGCCTGCGGATCGAAGGGACGCAGCATGCTGGCGATGAGGCGCATGCCGAGCTCGCCTTTCTCGAATTTCAACCAGGGAGCGTGATCGCGACCGATGCCGTGCTGATGGCTGGCGGTGGCGCCGCTGGCGGCGAGGGCATCACCGGCGGCCTGCTTGTAGGCCTGCCAGCGCGCCAGCAGGGTGGCGTAGTCGGCGGAGTTCTTGAAGATATACGTGGTGTAGATGCTGCAGCCTTGCGCATACATGTGCGACAGATGGGTGAAGACGAGAACGGGATGCTCGCCGCTGGCGGTGCGGATGGCTTGCTCCATGGCCTGCATACAGGCCGTGACGCGGTCCCAGTTGATGCAGGTCTCGAAGGTGTCGACGGAATAGCCGTGCTCCCAGAGGGCATTGCGCAGATAGGGCGAACGGAAGCGTGAGTGTTCCCAGATGCCGCCCATAAAGCCGCTGGCCATGGCGATGCCACCGGCACGACGGATGGCACGGCGGGTCTCGGCGAGGATGAAGCGTGCCTGGCGTTTGCTGCCGGTGACGCCGAAGGTGAACATGCAGCGTTCACCGGCACGACAACCGGCGGCGCTGATGCAGGCGTCGTAAGCGCTGAACAGTGGATGGTCACCGCCCATGGCCAAGTGTGAACGGGTCTCCTGTGGATTCGACAGACGCATCATCGACAGGCCGATCTTGCCTTGCGCCAGCTGGCGTACCAGGGCGATGCCGGTCGCCCAGTCGGGCAGGAAGGCGACATGAAAGGATTCCTGTTCGGGCAGGGGAGTGACGCGCACCTTGACTTCGGTGATGGCGCCGATGCGGCCTTCGCTGCCGAGGATGACCTCGCGCAGATCGGGTCCGGCGGCGGAAGCGGGAATGTCCGGCAGATCGAGGCGGCCGATGGGTGTCTCGACGCGTGCACCAGCGAACATCTGTTCGATGCGGCCATAGCGCAGGGACTGCTGACCGGAGGAACGACTGGCGACCCAGCCACCGACGGTGGACAGCTCCCAGGACTGCGGGAAGTGACCGAGGACGAAGCCGCGTTGCCGTAACTGTTCCTCCAGGCGCGGACCGGGCGTGCCGGCGCCAAAGGTGGCGATCTGGCTCTCGACATTGAGGTCGAGCAGAGTGTCCATTTTTGCCAGCGACAAGGTCAGCACCGGTCGCGCCGAGGCCGGGATGTTGATATGACCGGCGACCGAGGTGCCGCCGCCATAGATGATGACGACGATGTTCTCAGCGACGGCCCACTGTAGGAGGGTCCGTACTTCTTCGCTATTACACGGCTGCGCCACCCCATCGGGAAAATGGCCGAAGTCACCACTGTGTTTGGCGATCCAGTCGGGAAAACTCTCGCCGCGTGCGTGCCGCAAACGCAGCTCGCGATCCTGGCTGACCAGCGGGTGCGGCGGTAGGCGCGAGGGCGGCACTTGCGCCAGAGCGGCGCTCAGCGTGACGTCGGACAGGCGTTGACCTTTGCCTGCCAGAAGACTCTCGAGCAAGGCCAGGCCCTTCGGTTTGAGCGGAAAATTTTGGGCTTCATCGCCCCAGCCATTCCAGCGGCGCATGCGGCGGTCTCCTCAGCAAAGGGTATCGTGGTGGATGAGATCAGTCTAGCAAGCCTTGCGTCTCGGCCCAGGCGCGGGTGCGTTGCAGACCTTCGGCGAGCCCCACTTGGGGAGTCCAGCCGAGCCGGGTCGCGGCCTTGCTGATGGAGAACCAGGCCATGCTGGTGAGCTGCTGTACCGAAGCCGGCGAGGCTTCGCTATGCCGCCCCAGCCAGCTCTGTACCTGAAAATTCGATTGTGCCAGCGCCAGGGCGGCGAGGGTGGGCAGGCAGAGAGGTCCTGGGCGGCGCAGCCATTGGTGGTGATGGCGGAAGAACTCACGCGTGCTGACCGCGCCATGGCAGGAGAGATTGAAGATCTGGCCGCAGGCTGAAGCGCTGGTCGCCGCCAGGGCGATGCCGCGCACCAGATCATCGATGTAGATGGGCCGGAAGCGTCCCTCGCCATGCGCCGGCAACAGGAACTGATGGGTGCGGATGAGCTGCAGGGGGACATCGACCCAGACCCGGCAACCGGGTCCATAGACATCGCCTGGACGCACGATGACGACCTCGATGCCGCCTTCGGCGTGGGCGCTGAGCACGCTGTGCTCGGCGGCGATCTTGGTGCGCACATAGCTGCCGCCATCGGCGTGCACCGGACAGGTTTCGTCGAGTTCGCCGCGTGCCGCGTTGCCATAGACGACGATCGACGAGATGTGCACAAAACGCCGCACGCCATGGCGCCGTGCCGCTGCGATGAGGCGGCTGGTCGCCAGCACATTGACCCGCCACATTTCGGCATCATCGCGGGCGTTAGAGACGAGGGCGGCGGTATGGATGACGGTATGACTGGCGGCGAGCAGATCACTCCATGACTCAGGTTCAGCGATGTCGCCGGTGTATACGTCGCCGCCGTCACCCTGCAGGTCGACGCCATGCACCGCTTGCGCCGCGGCACGATAGTGCTGCATCAGGGCACGTCCAATGAAGCCCTGGGCACCGGTGATCAGGGTTTTGCGTGTTTCGTTCATCATGCCTTCTCCATCGTCATGAGCGCTTTGCAGAGACTGGGTCAGCTTGCGCCGGCTTTTGCAAGTGGCGGTAGCAGGCACCGATCAGGCGCGCTGCCAGGACACGCGGAGCGGCCTGTAGCAGGGCCATACTCAACTGCTGGGCGCGGCCGGGGATGATCACGACCCGGCCTTCGAGACAGGCGCTGATACCGGCTTCGGCGATGCTTTCGGCTGAAGCGCGCAGAGAGCGCGGAATGTGCATCATCCGTCCCTGCTGTGGGTGATCGAGCATACGCGTGTCGGTGTAGCCTGGACAGAGAGCGCTGATCTGCACGCCGCTGCGGCAGGCACGCTGTTCGTCAGCGAGAGCGATGCTGAAGGACAGGACGTAGGCCTTGCTGGCGGCGTAGACGTTTTGTTGCGGGATCGCGATCCAGGCGGCGGTCGAGGCGACGTGCAGGATGTGACCGTGTCGCCGTGCCACCATGCCCTGCAAAAATCGATGCGTGAGCGCAGTCAGGGCGACGACGTTGACCGCTAGCAGATCCTCCTGCGCCTGGCCGTCGAGTTCATGAAAATAGCCGTTGTAGAGGACGGCAGCATTGTTGACGAGAAAATCGATATGCAAGCCCCGTTGTTCGACCTCGTCATGGATCCGCGCCACCGCCTGAGGATCACTCAGGTCGGCACTCACGACATGGCAGGTGACGTCATAGCGCGCCTGCAGCAGCGTCGCCAGTGCCTGCAGATTTTCCCTATGACGCGCCACCAGGACGAGATCGTAGTGACGGCGTGCCAGTGCATGACAGAACTGCAGGCCGATACCGGCGGAGGCGCCGGTGACCAGGGCAGTGCCTGGATGGGCAGAATGCTGGCGTGTAGATGGCATAGGAATAGGCTCGGCAAGGGCGGTCGTCGGCCAGCTTAGTCGTCATGGCGCCGCAGTGCTTGACCTTCGGCGTCAGCACATTGGCGCCTTGTGCTGGCGTCAGCTCGATGTCGAGAATTTCTGCTTTCCCGCCAGCTCTTCTAGACTGGCAGCAAGGCTGCAAAGAAAGACAGAGGAGAGGCTTGCATGGTGGCAGAGACCCAGGTCTGGGTGGACAGGATCAATCAGGAGGAAATGCCCCTGCTGGCGGGGGCGGCCCGCCGTCTGCAGGCGGTCTGTGCTGATGACGCCGCCGGTCTCGCCGAGATCAGTGAGGTCATCCTGGCCGATACGGCGATGACCACGCGCGTGCTCAAGCTGGCCAACTCATCCACCTACCATGCGGCGGCGAAGATGCCGGTGACGACGGTCAGCCGTGCGACCGTCATCCTCGGTGTCCAGACCATAGCGCACATATGCCTGAGCATGCGCATCCTCGACGACCTGCTCAATCACAGCCAGCAGCAGCCGTTGCTGCGCGTGCTGGCACTCGGCCTGCGTACCGCCGTCCTCAGCCGCCAGCTGTGGCAACTGGTGCAGCCGCGCCACGGTGAGGAGGTTTTCATCGCCGGCTTGCTGCATGATCTCGGTGAGGCCGCCTACTTCAGCCTCGGCGATGCCGAGAGTCAGGTGCTGAGTGCACGCATCGCTGCAGGTGAGGAACGCGAGCAGGCCGCGTTCGACGTGCTCGGCACCAGTTTTTCTCATCTCGGCAAGGCGCTGGCGCAGTCCTGGGGGCTCGGCGCCCTCGTCGGTGAAGTGTTGACCGGCTCGCCGCTCAGTCCACAGGCGCGCTTGATCGGTCTCTGCCATCAAGTCGTCGAACAGACCCCCGAACTCAATATGACGACAGCGCCGGCCGCCTTGCTGCAGGCGATGTCGGTGCTGCTCGGGATCAACGTGGCGACGGTCGAGAGCGCTTTGGTCGAGGCGCAGCGGCGTATGCCGGAGATCTGTCAGGATATGGGCGTAGAGATCCTGCTGGCGGAGATGCAGGGGCGAGCGTTTGCTGGCGCCGATCATCACGGGGCGGGACAAGTCGCTGTGCGCCGTCCTCAGGACGCCGCCTTGCAGCTGAGTATTTTGCGCGAGATGGCCTCGCTCGAACGCTCGCCGACGCAGTTCAATGCGCTCGTCGCCATGACCCTAGAAGGGCTCTATCGCGGCGTCGGCCTCGATCGTGCCCTGGTCGCGGTGCTGTCCAGCGATGCCCGCATCCTCTCGGCGCGCAGCGCTGTCGGGCTCTATGACCCGACTTGGCGTGATGCTTTTCGTTTCGATCTCAAGGCTGGAGAAGTACCGATATTTCAAGACACCCTGGTGCAGCGTCAACCGTGCTGGCTGGGGGAAGCCGAACCCTGTGGCAAGGAGCAGCTCGGGGCTGGTGGCGAGCGTCTGCTCGGTCAGCATCAGACGACGCTACAGGCTTTCCTTGCGCCTCTCATCCTGTCCGGGCGCGCCATCGGCCTGATTTATGCCGATTGCCCGAGTGGCGCCCTCAGCGCTGAAGATTTCGCTGCTTTCAAGTTTTTTGTCCATCAGTTGCAGCAATCTCTGGCTCTGGCGCGCGCCAACGGCGGTTAGGCCTGATCAGGCGTCGTTGGCGCCTGCAGCGGCAGGTGCAGACGGAAGGTGGTGCCGTGGCCGAGCGTGCTCTCGACGGTGAGTTCACCGCCCATGGTCTGCGCCGCATTGACACAGATGGGCAAACCCAAACCACTGCCGCCTTGTTGCGCGCGGGTGGTGAAGAAGGGCTCGAAGATGCGCTGCAGCATGGCCTCCGACATGCCGCGTCCATCATCGCTGACGCTGATCTCGACGGCGTGACCCTGCCTTTCGGCGCGTATCCAGATGTGCCCCTGGGAGGGGGCATCGAAAGCGTGGTGCAGGGCGTTGGTGATGAGATTGGTCAAGGTGTGCTCGAGGGCACCGGGCAGGCTGTCCAGGTGGATCTGTTCCGCGACCTCGTTATAGACGCTGCAGCCGCTGTGCTGGATGCGCGGTTTGAGCATGAGCAGGATGCCGGCGACGTGCTCGCGCAGATCAAAGACACGTCGGCGGTTACTGCTGCGATCGACGGCCATCTCATGGAAATGTTGTACCAGGTCGGCAGCGCTCTCCATGGTGCGCATGATGACTTCGCTGATATTGCGGGTCTGCATGACAAAGTCATTGAAATCACTGCGCTTCAGTCCTTGCGCGATCTGAATATCGAGCTGGTGTAAGGAAGAGAGGAGGCTGGAGGCGGCGAAGCGGGCATTGCCGATCTGGGTGTTGATGTCGTGGGCGATGCTGCCGACACGCGCGCCGAGATCCGACAGTTTCTCCGATTGCAGGAGCTGGTTCTGAGCACTCTGCAGATCGCGAACCGACGTCGCCAATTCCTCGGTGCGTTGCTGGACGCGCGAGGTGAGGACTTCGTTGAGGCGGCGCAGCTCCTTTTCCATACGAAAGAAGACGGTCATATCTTCGACAGCGACGATGACGAGATCCTGATGGGCGCTGCGTATCACCGTACCGGTCAGGCGGCAGGTCAAGGCGTGGCCCTGGCTGTCGCGCATCGGCGCCGCTTCGAGGTGAGCGTGACCATCGCGACGCAGCTGTTCGCGCAGGGAGGCGCCATCATGACCTTCGCCCCACAGCCCCAGTTCTCGTGTCGTCTTGTCGCGAGCCTCCGCTTCTTCATAGCCGAACAGGCGCTGCCAGGCGAGATTCACCCGCACGAAGGTGAAGGTGTCGAGATCGGAGACAGAGAGGGCGGTCGGCGAGGCATGGAAGATGGCGCGTATCTGGGTCGCTGATTCATGCAGGCGGTCGCGCATGAGATGGGCTTCGCTGGTGTCACTGATGAAGCCGTGCCAGAGCGTGGTGACATCGTCTTCGCTCTCCGGTGAAGCGATGATCTGCAGCCAGCGCTGCTCGCCTTTTTGTGTATGGATGCGAAATTCGTGCTGCAGGGCCTGATGGCTCTGGCTATGCGTGCACAAAGCCTGGCGTAGAGGTTCACGATCTTCCACCAGGATCTGTTCGAAGGCATCGAGGTGGCGCAGATCGTCATCGGGGCTGAGTTGCAGGATGCTGCCGATCGCGCCGCGCAGGAAGACGAACTCCGGATGCTCTTCCTGTTGCCGGTGCGTCCGGAACTGACAGAGCATGCCGGGCACACGATCGGCGAGTTTTTCCAGACGTTCGCGGTAGAGGTCGCGCTCACGCGTGCGCGCCAGGGTGTCGCTGATGTCGATCAGGGTCCACACCGAGATCTCCTCGCCCTGGTCGTAGAGGATGCCGAAACTGACTTGACAGGTGAGGACGTGGCCGTCACGGTGTGCGACCTGGGCGATACACTGACCATGCTTGTGCTCGCGTGCGGCACGGTAAATGGCGCCGACGCGGTTGTATTCGAGCTCGTGCGGATAGATGATGCGCGTCGATTGTTGCTTGATCTCATCAGGGTGCTGGTAGCCGAGCATCTGTGCGAAGCGGTGATTGACCTCGATATAACGCCGGTCTTTCACCAGGGTGATGCCGACATCGGTATGTTCGAGGAGGATCTGCTGGATGCGTGCCGTGCGTTCGGCCTGCAAGCGCGCGTGCAGGCTGGCGAAGCTGCGCGTCAGTTCTTCCGCCATCTGTGCCAGCATCTGCTTGATGATGGGGGTGTTGTAGAGGTCCTGCGCGCGGTAGGGGCTGGCAAAAGCCAGCAGGGCCCAGAGCTTGTCGTCCTGCCATAAAGGGATGGCAGCGCTGAGGTGCAGATCCTCGCGGTCATGGTCGTCAGCGAGATCGCTGCTCGCATGCAGATAGATCTGCGGCTGCTGCCATAGACCTTGCAGAGTCTGGTGTGCGCGCATCGCCGCCGGGGTATCGAGCCAGTGGCGCTCGCCGACGCAGGCGAAGAGGCTGGGGGTACCATCTGCCGTCATATTTTCGATCCAGACCAGATCGACCTCCTGGTTTTGGGCGAGACGTTTGCAGAGGCTCTCGGCGGCCTTGTGTTCGCTCGTCGCGGTATGAAACAGCAGCCGGATATCGAGGAGAAGATCATTGAAATCCTGCTGCAGTCGTACCAGCTTCTGGTGCTGCCCTTGCCAGTGCGCGTTGTGCTGGGCGCGCAGGAGAATCTGCGCGAGCAGTTCCAGGAGGGGTTGCGGACCGGCGGGCCTATCGTCGCTGACGGCGACCATCAGCAGGCCGAGCACCTGTTCATGGTCTTGATACAAGGTGCAGCCCGGTGGTGGCGATACAAAGAGCTGCGCCGACAAGGGGTGGCAGGTTTGGCCACCGAGTCGTTGTGCCTGACCGCGAGGGTTTTTCCAGACCAGGGCGACGTCGCGCCCGGTGAGTCGCTCGCTCCAGGCTCGGCATAAGCTGTCGGCGAGGCTCTGCGGCGACAGTGCGGTCGCCAGCCCTTGCAGGATGCGCATCTCGATGTCGTCTTCTTCAGGCATCGGGCATCTCCAGGAGTGTTGCATCTGGAATGACGGCGCGTGGGGCGATCAGTGGCAGAGTGATGAGAAAGGCCGTGCCTGGTGAGTTTTGGTGCAAGAGCTCGATGTGACCACCGAGGGAGGAGACGAGGTTGTAGCAGATATGCAAGCCAAGGCCGGTGCCGCCGCTACCCATGCGCGTGGTGAAGAAAGGCTCGAAGATGCGGTGCTGGTGCTCGCTGGCGATGCCGCAGCCGTTGTCGCTGAAGACGAGATCGACCTGGGTTCCGTGTACCTGGGCGGTCAAATGGATGCGCGGCTGCGCGATGCCCTTGAAGGCGTGCATCAGGGCATTGCTGATCAGGTTGCTGATCACTTGCGACAGAGCGCCTGGGTAGCTGTCCATGAGGACGTCGGCGGCGATGTCCGTTTCGATGGCGACCTGTTGTTTGCGCCAGCTCGGCGCCAGATAGAGCAGGGTTTCCTGGAGCACGCTGTCGAGGGCAAACTGGCGACGCTGGCCGCTGACCTGGTCGGCAGAAACCTGCTTGAAACTCTGGATCATGCTGGAGGCGCGTTGCAGGCTGCGGCTGAGCAGCTCCATCGCCTCGGTGTGCAATTGCAGCAGGGACTGGAAGTCATGGCGGGTGATGGGGCCAGCTTGCAGGCGTTCCTGCATGCTGCGGTCCTGAACATCGAGGGTGGAGGCGATGGTCAGGGCATTGCCGATGGGGGTGTTCAGCTCATGGGCGATACCGGCGACCAGCTGTCCGAGAGCCGCCAGTTTTTCTGACTGTACCAGCTGGTTTTGCGTATGGCGCAGGTCGCTGACCAGTTTTTCCAGGCGCAGATTGGCGCTGCTCAACTCACGCGTGCGTTGCGCGACCTTGTCTTCCAGTGAGGCGTTCAGTCGCTGTGTCTCGGTGCGCGAGGTCAGCAGCGCATTCATGCGCTCCTCGAGGGCATCGGCCATGCGATTGAAGAGGAAGGCGAGGCGCGCCAGTTCATCCTGATGGGTCGGTATCACGCGCCGCGAGTAGTCGCCATTGGCGATGGCAAGGAAGGCGTCGTTGAGATGCTGGATGCGTTTGCTGATGTGGTGGGACAAGACGCCGATGCTGAGGCTGGCGAGGAGCAGTTCGATGAGGATGGCAAAGATGCCATTCCTGATGAGTTCTTTACGATAGGAGGTCAGCGCTTTGGTGGTGTAGCCATATTGCACATAACCGACATGATCGCTATCGATGAGGATGCGTTGCCGGATGTTCAGCACATCCGGCATCTGTCGCAGGTGTTCCAGCTGACTCGGTGCCGGCAAGGGTTGTGGGACACGTCCGGCAGCGAGCAGGATGTGGTGCCCGTCACTGACCAGCAAATAGCTGATCATGCTTTGTTCCTTGCCGACCAGCTCGTTCATATAGTCTTGCAGGATATGGATCTGCGTGTCGGTGGCATAAGGCACGATCGCCAGATTGAGCAGCTGTGAGGTCAGCGCCACCGACATGCGTGCATGGGAGAGGGTCGAATGTTCGATGAAACGGGCGATCAGAGCTACCGACATGGCGATCATGGCGACGAGAAAGGCGAGGCCCAGCATCAAGATCTTGAGGCGAATCGACCACTTTCTGAACATGCCCAGCTTCTCTTTGTCGATGTTGGGTAGTCTAGACCAAGCCACTTTCGTCTGCCGGGTATTTCATCTTGCCAGGGGCGGTCGGCTATGCCAGCATCATCGCCAGACGAAGGCAGGAGAGAGGTATGGGTGACTCGGCTCGCGACGCGCGGATGATCAGTTTTGCCGTCGTCCTGACGGGCGTCCTGCTGCTGGTGGCGCATGGTTTGATGGCGCCCCTGTTGACCCTGATGCTGGCCTTGACGCTGGTCGATCTGGCGCGTCGTGGCTCCCTCCGCTATGGTTTCGGCAGTCGTCACCATGGCCTGGGTGTCGCTTTCGTCCTGATTCTGGTCTTGAGTCTGGTGCTGGCATTTTTTGCTTTTATCGATGCTGTGCTGGGCAGTACTGGGCGCTTGCAGCAATTGCTCGTCGAATTGGGCCTCATCCTGCAGAATCTGCGCCTGCGCCTGCCGCAGGGCTGGGCCGCGATTCTGCCGCAGCAGCAGGATTTGCTCGGCATCTCGGCGCGTTGGTTGAGTACGCACGCTGGCGCCATCGGCGCTCTTGGGCTAGGCACCCTCAAGGAACTCAGCTATCTGCTCATCGGCTTGCTCATCGGTCTGCTCATGTCGCTCGATCGTAGTCTCGGGCAGCGCTGGCGTGGCCCGTGGACGCAACGACTGTTTCAGCAATGCCGTGAGGTACAGGCCAGTTTCGCTGCCATCGCCGGTGCGCAAGTGCGTATCGCCCTGATCAATAGCGGTCTCACCCTGCTCTATCTGATGGTCGCCCTGCCCGTCGCCGGCATCCATCTGCCTTTTTCCAAGACTTTGATCATGCTGACCTTTCTCGGCGGTCTGGTGCCGATCCTGGGCAATCTTCTCGCCAACAGCGTCATCGTTCTGCTCAGTTTTGGACAAAGTCCGGGCTTGGCTCTGGTCTCGCTCGGTTTTCTCATGCTCATCCACAAGCTCGAATACTTCGTCAATGCCCGCATCATCGGCACCCGCATCCATGCGCGTGCCTGGGAGATGCTCTTGTGCATGCTCGTGCTCGAGCGTTTTCTCGGCCTCGCTGGCGTCGTCATGGCACCGATACTCTACGCCTGGAGTAAGCAGGAGTGGCTGGCCTGGGATCAGGTCGATTAGGGCAGGGCCAGCCAGCGCCGGCTACGGTGCATGAGCAAGGTATCGGCGATCAGGGCGGTGTCGATCTGCGGATAAGGGCTGTAGTTCAAGATGCCGAACAGCCAGCCAGAGCCTTCACCCTGATGAGCGATGCTCAAGCGCGAATAGGCGCCGCCGGGTGCCGGCAGGACTTGCCAGAGGGCGTCGATGCGGGCGCTGTTCTGGCTGAGCGGGTGCCAGAAGTACAGGCTGTCGGCGTAGCGGTGCATGAACAGGTCCTGCTCGAGATGATGCTGCCACAAACCGAGATCGAGCTGTAGCTGCCAGTGTGTCAGGGTCGACGCGCCGCGTGTTTGCATATCGACATGCCGGACCAGATGCAAAAATTCCGGATAGCGCTGCACCTCTGCCAGTCGCTGCAAGGCGGCCTCAGGTGCCAGCGGTAGGCGGCCATCGAGACTGACCCAGGTCTTGGTCGGCATCCCCGGTGTCGTCGCCTGGATGCGTAAAGCGCCGTCGATGTAGTTGGAACGTCGCTGTGCTGGCATCTCCCCGAATTCCTGGCGCGCCGCCGTCAAGGTGGAGGCGACGACGATCCAGGGCAAGGCGGTGGCGATCTGCGGCTGCGCCTTGAGCAGCAGGTGATAGAACCAGTTGTCGCCGTCGATATGGCTCCAGTGCGTCAGGACGAGCAGGCAGTGCTGCGCATCGAGAGGAAAGAGCTCGTAGTGGCTGAGACTGGCGGTCAGCGGGCCGCTGCGCAGTTCCCGTTGCCAGCTACCATCGGCGAGATCATCCTGGCGCATATGCAGGCGCACGCGCCAGTGTCCGAGTGGTAGGGGAAAGCTCTGCTGTTCGATGAAGTCGAGTGTCCCGCCGTGCTTGCGTACCTGCCCGACGTCGATGCGGAAGCGTTGGCCCCAGACGCTCGAGTGTGGCATTTGCCAGCGCGCCGCGACCACCTGCAGCGGTGCCGGCAGAACCACCATGCCGGTGATGAAGCGCACGCGTATGACACGTGCGGATGGCGCGGCATGCTGCAGGGCGAGACGGCGCCAAGGTTGCTGCAGGAGGAGGATGTCGCTACCCGCCTGTTGCACTGCCATCGCGGCCGACCAGCCTAGATCCGCCAGGCCCGGCGCATGCCGAAGCGTCTCAAGGGCTGGCGCTGGCGGTACCGTCACTAGCAGCGCCAGGCATAGGATCTTGCCCCATAAAAGCGAGAATTTCTTCGCGGCGATTGATGGCATCGGTATACCCGAGTTCGATGAGGGCACGGCTGTATTCTGCCTCAAAGAGCAGATAACTGAGTACGCCGGCACCGGATTTTCTCGTCGCCCCCGATCCCTGCACGAACATACGGACGCTGTAAGGCAGACTGTCGACATGGCGCAAGGCCATGTTCTCGATGACGTTGTTCGGAGGGGCGATGGTCAGTACCTGGACTGGGCGCAGAGCCACGCCGGCGCCGGCGCGCACCTCGGGAGGAATCAGGCTGATCGTATGATTGACACGGTTGAGGCGCTCGATGTCGCCTTCCAGCGAGTCGATGAAGGCATTGGCCATGATGTGGGCGATGATCTGGGCGATGCTCGGGTAACTGTTGACCTGCTCGCGTTGTCGGCGCACCTGGTTTTTGCTGCTGACGCCGATGACCAGAACACGATCAGCGCCGAGGTGTAGGGCGGGACTGATCGGGGCGAGCTGACGCACGGCACCATCACCAAAGAATTCACGATGCACACGCACCGCTGGAAAGATGACGGGAATGGCTGCCGAGGCCATGAGGTGGTCGACACTGAGGTCGGTGCGCACGCCGATGCGGCGTGAGCGTGCCCAGGGCTGCAGTTCCGGGTGGCCCTGAAAAAAACTCACCGACTCGCCGCTGGTGTAGCCCGAGGCGGTGATCGCCAGCGCGTGCAGGTGGCCGGCCTCGATCATCACGGGCAGACGCTCCATATCGAGATGGCGAGATAACAGCTGACGCAGGGGGCGGTTGTCGAGCAGGGAAACGGCTTGATTCTGGCCGAGGCGACCGATCATCAAGGTAGCGAGGAAACGCAGGGCACAAGCCCAGACGCCGAGCACGTCGGTGCGATAGACCTGGTGTGTGTGAAAATTTGCCCAGATGTTCTCCAGGAGTTCGATGCCGACGCTGAAACGATCCGCCTGGCAGGCGATGCCAGCGGCATTGAGGCCGCCGGCAGAGGTGCCGCAGATGATGGGGAAGGGGTTGGCGATGCCGCTCGGCAGGATGTCGCGCAAGCCTTTCAGGACGCCGACCTGATAAGCCGCGCGTGCGCCACCACCAGAGAGCAGGAGAGCTGGAGAGCTGGACTCTGGCGCAGGCATGGGCGGCACATCCCTTCGATACATTTTCTCTCCCCAGTGTAGTGCAGAAAGATGACGCTGAACCGAGGTCGCGGTGGGGGATTTTTTCTTGCGATGGTAAGCTGCCCATCCCACCCTCAGGAAGCGCGCCCATGCCGCAACAATTTCGACTTTTGCACATGCGGCGCTATCTGCCCCTCTTCTTGACACAGTTCTTCGGCGCCTTCAATGACAATCTGTTCAAGAGCGGCATGCTGGTGCTGATCGCCTATGGCGGCCTCAGCTACGCCGGCTTCAACGACAAGGCGCTGACCAATGCCGCGGCGGGGGTATTTATTCTGCCCTTTTTTCTTTTTTCCGCTCTCGCCGGGCAGTTGGCCGAGAAGTTCGACATGGCCCTGCTGGCTCGCTATGTCAAGGGCCTGGAAATCCTCATCATGAGTCTCGCTGCCTATGGCTTCGTCAGCGCCTCTGCCGGTGTGCTCATGCTCTGCCTTTTTCTCATGGGTACGCACTCGAGTATCTTCGGCCCGCTCAAATACGCCATCCTGCCGCAATACCTGCAGGCCGATGAGCTGGTCGGTGGCAATGGCCTGATCGAGATGGCGACTTTCATCGCCATCCTCCTCGGGCAGATCGCCGGCGCGCAGTTGCAGGATCTCTTTCCACAGCAGCCCTGGGTTCTGGCGGCAAGCTGTCTGAGCGTCGCCGCCTGTGGCGCTCTCAGCAGTCTGGCGATGCCGCGCCTGCCCGCCCTCGATGCGCGTGCGCGCATCGACGCCAACATCCTGCGCTCCAGTTGGCGTCTCCTGCGCCAGAGTGCGCGTGAGGATGAACTCTGGCACGTTCTCCTCGTCATTTCCTGGTTCTGGTTTTTTGGTGCAGTCTATCTGACGCAATGGGTGGTCTATGCCCGCGATGTGCTGGGCGGACAGGCCTCACTGTTCACCCTGCTCATCGCTCTGTTCTCCATCGGCATCGGCTTCGGCGCCATGCTCTGTGAGTCGCTCTCCGGGCGACGCGTCGAACTGGCTCTGGTGCCACTGGCCGGCATCGCCCTGACGGTCTTTGGCATCGATCTTTATGGCGCCCGCCCGGCGCACCCGGCCGATCATATCGCGGCTTGGGATTTTGTGCGGCAGGGGCATCTGCGTCTGCTCGCCGATGTCTTTTTCATCGGCGTCAGCGGCGGCTTGTTCACCGTGCCGCTTTATGCACATCTGCAGCAGAGGAGCCAACCGGCTTTTCGGGCGCGGGTCATCGCCGCCAACAACATTCTCAATGCGCTGTTCATGGTCGTCGCCAGTGTCGTCAGCGCTCTCCTTCTGGCGCAGGGCCTGCGTGTACCGCAGTTGCTGCTCCTCATCGCTGTGTGCCATGGTCTGTTGCTCATCGCGCTGCTGTTCTGGCAACCGATCTATGGACAGCGTCTGCTGCTATGGTGGTGGGGGCGAGCCTATCGCCAGGCGCAGCTCGTCGGCGGTGATCTCTTGCCGATGGACGGCGATGTTCTGCTGCTGCTCGAGAGCGATGTCGATCCAGCCCTGCTCCTGTTGCTGCTACCGCGATCGGCCTATCTGTGTGGTGATCTGACGTCATCCCTGCTGCCGACCGCGGCCTGGGCATGGATACGACGTCAGCGTCAAATCCGGCACGCACCGAAAGGCGCTACCCGAAGCTGCTGCATCGCCATGGCGGACGATCCTGTCTGTCCGGGTTGGCTGGATGCCGGCGGGGCCTCGCTATTGCGCCTGCGCGTGTCGCGGCAGACGCAGGGCTTGTGTCTGCAGCTCGCTCAGGCGCGGCCATAAGCGCGCATGGTGCGCGCTCCCGGATTGCGGCCATTGGCATGATAGACGCTGCTGTCCGGTTGACCGGTCAGGATCTCGAGCAGGCGCTGGGTGTTGCGTTCGGCACGACTGACGATGTGTCCGTTGATGCCATTGAGCTCTTTGAGCAGGCGCAGCTGGATACGCAAGCGCCGCCAGGCTGACAGATCGAAGCGTTGTCTCTGCATCCAGGCGCTGATGCCGCCGGCGTCGACGACGAAGCCTTCACGCTCGAGCTGCTGGCGCAGGCTGAGCTCGAGGCGCATGACCTCCTGGGTGCGTTCTTCTTTGATGCCGAGCAGGGCGCCCATGCGATCGAGATCATGATCTTGCAAGGCCTGCCTCTCCTGCAAGATGAGGTCGAGCAGGCGCAGGGTGTGTTGGCAGAGCACTTCCACCGGATTGTTCGGACTCATCGTGGTCTCCCGCCGGAAAACCGGCATATGGTCGGCGATGAATCAGAACAAGCAGATTTCGTACCAGGTCGCTGGCGCACCTGGCCGTTGACGGGTTTAAGTCTGTTCGAACTGCAACATCTTTTTTGCGACCTGCTGTGGGTCGATGCGATAAGTATTCGTGGCGATGGCCTGGCGCAGGGCAGCGACTTTCTGCTCATTGACGGGTTTCTGGCGCAGTCCGTCGGCCAGTTTCTGCATGGCCTGTCCTTCAGCGCTGATATTGACCGCCGGCGCGTTGGCGTTGCCGGCCGCCGTCGCCGCGGTACTCGGCGGCGCCGCCGGCGTGCTGACCGGGGGCGGACTGCTCGGCGCCGCGCTGCGTCCACCGGCGCTGGTGTTGAGGCTGCTCTCGCTGGCGCGGCCCGCCGGATCGCGGGTCTGGATGTTCTGGATCATGATGTCGTCCTTCTCAAAGCTGGCCGATGCACGCAACAAGGTGCGTATCGGAGTTCTATGAACCTGTTATCGGCCGATCGGGCGGCGACTTGAGGATCTTTTTACGCGATTGTGCCTTACAGGGGCAGGGCGACGATGTCCTGATCCACGGCGATGCCTTCGACGACGTGGCCGCTGCGGCTATGACGGACGCGCACCGCCTCGCCGCGACTGGCGTCGTTGAGCGCGGTTCCGACATCGGTGACGGTGATGCCAGCATGATCGGCGCGCAGCAGCACCTGTTCGCCACGGCGAATGAGCAGAGGCGGGGAGAGATCGGCGGGGCTGATCATGCTGCCGATGAGAAGATCGCGACGTGCGACAGCGTCGATGACTTTGGCGGGATCGGTGAAATAGGCTTGGGTCCAGGTGATATCGCGGCTTTCCCGGGTCAGCGCGGTGGCGACGATGCTGTCACCACGGCGTATGGTTTGGCGCACGACGACCACCGGCGCATGCACCGTGATCAACACCGAGAGCCAGCGCGTATGTGGGTTGTCCGGGCAGATGAGATGAATGTTGACGCGTCCTTGCCAGCGTTCATTGCCTTGCAGTTGCATCGTCCAGGCATGCGGGCAGTCGCTGGGATCGGGCGCATTGCCGAGCAGCTTGACGGTGATCTCGGTATCGTGCGGCCATTGCCCGAGTTGCTCGGCGCTATGCAGGATATCAGTGGCGATATCGGCGCTGGCCGCGGGAGTGATGAAAAAGAGGATAGACAGCCAGCAGGCTGGTAAAAGTTGACCTAGAATCTTTGCAGGAGTGCAGCGTCGGACGGTGTGCTGGTGTGCGGGCATGGTGTTCTGACGGGTCGGCCGCAAGGTTCTGTCATGATAGCAGACCTGGACGGCCAGCAGAGACGGGATTTGCGCGATTGAGGCGGTGTGACGATGAGTGGAATTCTCGAGACGGTCGACAAGCGCACCCAGATGGTGGGCCAGAATCGCTTGGAGCTGCTGCTGTTCCGCCTGCAGGGTGACCAGCAGTATGGCATCAATGTGTTCAAGGTGCGCGAGGTGCTGCGTTGCCCGAAGCTGACGGCCTTGCCGAAGCGACATAGCGTCGTGCGTGGCGTCGCTCATATACGCGGCGGCACCATTCCGGTGATGGATATGTCGATGGCGGTCGGCGGTGCGCCGGTCGAGGACATCGACAACTGTTTCGTCATCATCACCGAATACAATATGAATGTTCAAGGCTTCATGGTGCGGCAAGTCGATAACATCATCAATACCAACTGGGAAGACATCCATCCGCCACCCAAAGGCAGTGGTCGGCAGAGTTATCTGACGGCGGTAACCCAGGTGGCTGATCGCCTCGTCGAGATCATCGACGTGGAAAAGATCCTCGCCGAAGTATCGCCGATGCAGCATGACGTCTCGGCTGGCGTGGTCAGCTCCGATGTCGTGCAAGCCGCCCAGGAACAGCAGCTTAATGTGCTGGTAGTGGATGATTCTTCCGTCGCGCGCAAGCAGGTCATCCGCTGTCTGCAGTCGGTGGGGGTGAACATCCGCGAGCTCAGCGATGGCATGCAGGCGTTCCGCCATCTGCATGATCTGGCTGAGCAAGGCAAGGATGTGACCAAGGAATACATCCTCATCATCTCGGACATCGAGATGCCGGAGATGGATGGCTACACCCTGACTTCCGAGATCCGCCGCGATCCGCGTCTGGCCGGGCTCTACGTCCTGCTGCACACGTCCCTGTCCGGTGTCTTCAATGAGGCACTGGTGCGCAAGGTCGGCGCTAATGACTTTCTCGCCAAGTTCCGTCCCGATGATCTGGCGGCCAAGGTCTCGGAACGCGTCCGCGCTGCACAGGCGCGCGTTTAGTGTGGTGTTGCTGCATCCTTGATCCAGATTTTGTGCCGCAACCCCGGTTCTTTAGGACCGGGATAGGCGCATTGGCGTGCAAGACGCGCTTCCCAAGGCGAGCGCTTTCCTGACCAATCGCACACCTTTCCCCCCCCTGAAGTCTCTTTCATCTTCCTTCAGGGGTGCTGCCAGTCACCCTAGCGGCTGGGCACCGGCACGACGGCCCCTGTCCGTGCCGATGTCGGATCTCTGACGGCGTGCCGTCAGCCCTCTGGCGAGATCAGACCGGCAGCGGCGATGGCTTGCCGCCATGCTCGCCACCATGCTTGGGGGTATATGGGCTAATCTGCTGAAAAATATATAATTCATTATTATGGTACGGACATTGCATCGTGAAGCCTGAGATCGTGCATACGGTGAGTACGGAGGATCAGGCTCATGTCATTGGACTTCAACAGTGCCTTCGGCATCCATGAAAAAGCACTCAATCTGCGCTCGGATCGCCTGCAGCTGATCGCTTCCAATCTCGCCAATGCCGATACGCCGGGCTACAAGGCGCGCGACATCAATTTTCAGGCGGCCATGCAGGCGGCCATGGCGGATCGTGGCGCCGGTCTGAGCTTGAGTCAGACGCAGAGTGGGCATCTGGCGGGGCAGGCGACGAGTGCGATCACCGGTCAGGTGCAGTACCGGCTACCGACGCAGCCTGCTCTCGACGGCAATACCGTCGACAGCCAGCAGGAAGAAGCGGCTTTTTCGCGCAATGCTGTCGACTATCAGGCCAGCTTCACTTTTCTCAACAATGCCATCAAGAACGTGCTCAGCGCGATCACCGGTAACTAGGAGGCATCGTCATGTCCATGGGAGACGTCTTTACCATCGCCGGTAGTGGCATGAGTGCGCAGACCGTGCGCCTCAATACGGTGTCGAGCAATATCGCCAATGCCGATTCGGTGAGTTCATCGGTGGGCACGACCTATCGTGCGCGCGAACCGGTGTTTCAGGCAGTCCAGCAGAGTCTCTACGACGCCGAGAATGGCGGCGCGCCCTTGCAGCTCGGGCCAGATGCCGCCGGTGTGCAGGTGATGGGCGTGGTCGAGAGTCAGGCGCCGCTGCAGATGCGCTATGAGCCCGGTCATCCCTATGCTGATAAGAACGGCTATGTCGCTTATCCCAACGTCAACGTCGTCGAGGAGATGGCGAACATGATCTCGGCGTCGCGCTCTTTTCAGACCAACGTCGATGTCATGAACACCGCCAAGACGCTGATGCAAAAAACGCTCACTTTGGGCCAGTAAGGAGATCATCATGACGACAGCGGTGAATAGCGGTGCGAGCATCCTCAGTCAGTATGCGATCTCACCGACTTCAGGCAGCAGCACGGCGGCCAGTGCCGCAGCGACGGCTACGGCAGCGGCGGCGGCGACTCAGCAGACCTTGGGCGAGAACGATTTTCTGACCATGATGATGGCGCAGCTGCAGAACCAGGATCCGCTCAATCCCATGGACAATTCCGCCTTCGTCGCGCAGCTGGCGCAATTTTCCCAGGTGTCAGGTATCCAGAACTTGAATACGACGATGAGTTCGCTGAGCAGCAACATGACCTCGAATCAGGCACTGCAGGCGTCCTCGCTGATCGGCAAGCAGGTCTACGTCAATTCCAGTCAGGCGGTCTACAACGGGCAGGGCTCTTTCAGCGGTTTCGTCACCTTGCCACAGAGTACCGACAACCTCACCTTGCAGGTCAGCGATGCCAGTGGCGCCGTGGTGCAGCAGATCGCTCTCGGTACCCAGGCCGCCGGCAGCGTGCCTTTCACCTGGAATGGCAGTTCAAGCTCCGGCGCCAGTGTGCCGGCCGGTACTTACCAGATCACCGCCACTGCCGATATCGCTGGCAAGAATACCCAGCTGGCGACGGTTCTACCGGCCAGTGTCAACAGTGTCAGCTTCTCTTCCAGTGGTGGCGCCGTCCAGCTCAATCTGCAGGGACTGGGGACGACGCCTTTGAGTTCCGTGCAGCAGATCGCCCAATAACCCGAGGTCGACATCATGTCCTTCAATACTTCACTCAGTGGCCTCAATGCTTCCAGCTCCAACCTCGATGTGATCAGCAACAACATCGCCAATGCCAGCACCGTCGGATTCAAGTCCTCACGCGCCGAGTTCGGCGATGTCTATGCCGCCTCGGTGCTCGGCACGGCAGCCAATGCCATCGGCTCCGGCGTCAATCTCAGCGACGTCAGGCAGATCTTCAATCAGGGCAATCTCACCACCACCGGTAACAATCTCGATGTCGCCATCAGCGGCGGCGGTTTTTTTGCCATGAGCAACGCCGGCGCCATCGAATACACGC
The DNA here is from genome assembly GCA_021833365.1 of Pseudomonadota bacterium. Lineage (GTDB taxonomy): Bacteria > Pseudomonadota > Gammaproteobacteria > Pseudomonadales > Moraxellaceae > JAJZHK01. Next base: position 24,357 of record JAKBFV010000041.1, read on the forward strand.
GCGCCGGGCAGTTCGGTCTCGACAAGAATGGCTATGTGGTGAATTCCACCAATGCGCGCCTGCAGGGCTATTCGGTCGATGCCAATGGCAATGTCAACGGCAACAGCCTCACCGACCTTCAGGTCAGCACCGCCAATCAGGCACCAGCGCGCACTACCGATGTCACCGGCAATGTCAATGTCAATGCCGCCGCCAGTGTGCTGGTCAAGCAAGGCAATACCTATAGTTCGGCAGGCACGGCGGTCGAGCAGGTAAATACCGGCACCACCAATGGTTATCCGGCGGAGTCTTTGACGATCAACAACAGCAATACCGGTGGTTCGACGGTGATCAATTTCAGCGCCAACGAAACGGCGCAGGCCATCGCCCAGCAGATGCAGGCCAATGCTGGCGTTTCGGCGACGGCGGTGACCACCGCCGTCCTCACCGGCTATACCAACACCGGATCGACGGTCACTCTCAATGGCGTCGCTCTGTCCGGTTCGACGCCGGCAGCGCTCGCCGCTTCGATCAACAGTCTCAGCGGTACGACCCTCAATGGCATCACCGCCGCCGTTTCGGGTAGTACGGTGACGGTCACCTCGAGCACCGGTGAGGATCTCGACTTTGGCCTCAACAACAGCGGTGTCGCCACCGATACCCTGACTGTACAGGGCGAAGCCAATGGCACCCTGGTCGGCGCCACGAAGACCTTGACGGGGGCGGGGGGTGGCAATTTGACCGTCGGCGGTGTCGTCAATCTCAATCTGCAGCAGGGCTTGACCCTGAGTGGTGGTGGCGGCGGCATTTTCACCGCTGCGCCGGTGGCGACGCCCTACATCTCGAATACCTTCGATCCGACCAATCCGGCCACCTACAACTCAGTGACCGGCACCACGGTCTATGACAGCCTCGGCAATTCGCACCAGCTGACCATGTATTTCGTCAAGGACTCGACGCCCAATACCTGGACGATGTACGCACAGATCGACGGCCAGAACATCGGTGATCCCAATACCGCTTTGCCGGCACCCCAGAATACCCAGCCGACCATGTATGCGCATAATCTGGTGTTCAACAATGACGGCAGCCTCAATACTGCGGCGACGGGGTCGATACTGGTTTCGAACTGGACGCCGCTGTCGACCAGTGGTCTGCCCAATGGTGCCGTCGCCGGTCAGCCGGTAGCGCAGGGTGGTACCTTGCCCATCCCCAATCCGCCGACCTCATCGAATTTTCAGATCGACCTTGGCAGCACGACCCAGTATGGCAGTCCCTTCTCGGTCAATTCCTTGAGTCAGAATGGCTATACCACCGGTCAGCTGAGCAGTCTCAACG
>JAKBFV010000102.1 GCA_021833365.1 Pseudomonadota bacterium
TGGAATTGATGAAATTCCACACGTCGATGGCGCGATGCATATGCGGCGCCAGCGCCCAGGGACTGAGATTGGGCAGGTCATCGAAGACAAAGCCGGCGCCGAGCACGGGCAGCAAGCCGACGTAGAGACTCACCAACACCAGCAGGAGTCCCAAGCTCAGCAACAGCGATCGTCCGTGCAGGCGGCTCATGGGCTTCGATGTTTCCTTAAACCTGAAGGTCGCTAGACTGACATATCCGCACGATGACTTCCAAGTCATCGCGAGTCTTCGCCATAAAAAAGCCCCGGAGTCCGGGGCTTTTCGTCACACTGCCTGATTAGACACGGCAGTTGGCAGGACGCCACTTGTCCGGCAGCACGCCTTTCGCTATGGGCACGGTGCAGGTCCAGATCACCGAGCCGCCACCGGTGGCACCTGCCTTGTTACCGCTGGTCGGGTCGAGGGTCATGGTCATTTGCGCGAGGTTGGGATCAGCGGAACGGAAGGCAATGGTGATGGCGCCAGTGATAGGTGCAGTCACCACCGACAGCACATTGTTGCCCCTGATACTGACGCTGGGCGGCAGGCCGTAGCTGGCATTAGTGCCGGCCTGGAAGAACTGACCATTGGTGCTGTGTGCTTCCGAGACAGCGGTCTTGGCGGCGTCAGCGAGGCCCATACCTTCCGAGACCTTGGCGCGGATGGTGTAGTCCTGGTAGGCGGGGATGGCGACGGCCGCCAGGATGCCGATGATCGCGACGACGATCATCAGTTCAATCAGGGTAAAACCCTTTTGCATTTTCATGAAATCCTCCGATGGATAGGCCGGCATGGACCAGCACACTTTAATCTAAGCAGTTTTTGTGCCAAATGCCAAGGTGCTCTGCTGCCTATATTTGACGCCAGTCTGCCGGCATATGCTTTCGTGGGTGGTGGTTGGGATTGACAAATTTTGTCAGTCTCGGCCGCTGAAGGTCACATCCCCGCCTAAACACGGCAGTTGGCTGGCCGCCACTTATCGGGCAGGACATTGGCCGTGCTCAAGGGAATGGTGCAGCTCCAGATCACCGAGCCCATGGTGCCTGAGTTCGCCGTGGTCGGATCGAGGAGCATGATCATGCTCTTGAGGTTGGGGTCGGCAGAACGAAAGGCGATGGTGATGCCGCCCGGGCTGGGGTCACCCTTGGCACTGGCGTTGGCGACGCTGACCGACAGCACATTGTTGCCCTTGATGCTGGCGCCGGGCGGCAGGCCATAGCTGGCATTGGTACCCTGCACATAGAACTTGCCATTGGCGATGTGCGCCTCGGAGACGGCGGTCTTGGCGGCATCGGCCAGGCCTATCCCTTCGGCGACCTTAGCGCGTATGGTGTAGTCCTGATAGGCGGGGATGGCGATGGCGGCGAGGATGCCGATGATGGCGACGACGATCATCAGTTCGATCAGGGTGAAGCCGCGATGATGGGTCGACATGGGACACCTCTGTGCTGGTGGTCTCGGCATCCTCTGAGGGGGATGCCGAGAGTCTCCTAGCAATTAAGATGCCATTATCATGCAAGATCAGTGTCGTGGCGTTGGTGCCTCGAGGCCGGCGGCGCGCAGCTGCTGCATGAGCAGGTCGGTGTAAGCGCTCTTATCGTGGCGGTCGAGGTGGGAGTCGTCGGGGCAGAGAAAACCTGCCTGTAGAGCGAGGTCGTCGATGCGCAGGGCCGGTGCCTGCACGCGACTGACCAGCAGGTTCCAGAAAGAGGGGCGCGGATTCTGCTCCTCGATGTAGTCGCGCACCAGGCCGCTCGTCGGTGAGACGATGAGGGCGACCCAGCCGCCGCGTTGCTGGATGGCATGGATCTCATCGTTCAATCGCGCGATGTTGTGCAGATAAGCGGCGTTGCTATGTGCCGGCAGGTGGGCGATATACTCGGCGAGAGTGTGCTTGACGAGGGGCCAGGGGATGCGCGGGTCATAGTCGATTTCAACGCCCAAGGTGGAGCCCATGCGGTACAGATAGAATTGCGGTTCCGGCAGGCGTTGGTAGTCGGCGTCGACCGAGCGATTGTGTTGCACCAGCAGATACTGCACCACCGGATGGCGGGCGAGAATGCGATGGGTGAGGGCTGACCACGGCCTCGAACCGTCGGCGTAGGCGCGCAGGTGCGAGCGCACGAGGTCCTGCAGGCGATCTTCCATGCCGAGGAAGCGCGGCCAGGGGTGGGTGCGATCTTCCTCGAAGTCGTGCTCCCAGTTGACGGCGATGCTGTCGGGGGCATGGTGGCGAGAACCATCGATGAGATAGTCATTGAAGTCGATGATGAGCCTGCCATGAAAATGCGGGTCCTGAGCCAGGCCTCGCAGGATGGGCACAAAGGAGGTGCCGTCGATGGCCAGCTGTACCGGTTCGAGCTCGGGCATCTGGCGTTTCATCTCGGCGAGGTCGGTGTCGAGGAGGATGCGTGAACCGCCGATCATGACCAGGGCGTGCGCGCCTAGAGCATCGGCGCGGGCGCGCTCATGCAGCCAGAGGCTCTCGCTGTCTTCCTGGTCGGGGCGTATGCCGCGCGCGGCGAGGCCGAGTTCGAGCGCCAGCACGGTCAGCAGAAAGAGTAGGAAGGCGCTCTGCAGGCTAGCGAGCAGGGGCGCCGCGGGCAGTCGTTCAGAACTGAAAGTAGATGAAGGCATGCTCGTCCCCTCCGGAGAAAAGATAGAGGGTGATCAGGGCGCCGGCGATCAGGCCGCTTTGCAGCCAGGATGGACAGCGCTGAAAGATCTCCTCGAGATGGCTCTGTCGCGCCAAGTATTGAAAGGTGAAAGTGAAGAGCAGGAGCAAAGGAATGAGGAGGCGGGTCAGTATATCCAGGTGGGTAGACGCCGGCACGCCAGTGAAGAGATGGTGCAGGATGTCGAACATCTGCGTCGTGCTCTTTGCCCGGAAAGGAATCCAGAGCAGGGTGACGATGAACGTGGTGAGCAGGATGACCGGTAGCCGTGCCGGAGCGCCCTGACGGCCGAAGAGACGGCGCTCGGCGGCGAGACAGAGGCCGTGCAGAGCGCCCCAGGCGACGAACATCCAGGAGGCGCCGTGCCAGAGACCGCCGATGAGCATGGTGAGGAAGAGGTTGCGGTAAGTCTTGAGCGGTGTCAGGCGATTGCCGCCTAAGGGAATGTAGAGGTAGTCGCGCAGCCAGGTCGACAAGGAGATGTGCCAGCGTCGCCAGAAGTCCATGAAGCCACTGGCGGCGTAGGGAAAGTGGAAATTGTCGGGGAAGGCAAAGCCGAAACAGAGGGCGATGCCGATGGCGCACAGGGAATAGCCGGCGAAGTCGAAATAGATCTGTCCGGCGAAGGAGGCGCAAGCCAGCCAGGTGTCGAGGCTGCCAAACTGCTGAAGGTTGGCGTAGACCTGGTTGGTGACGGGGGCGAAGGCGGTGTCGGCGAGCACCGATTTGCAGAACAGCCCGAAGATGAGCAGGATGAGGCCCCAGACGATCTGCTGCTGCGTCGGTTGGCGCGGCTCTTCGATCTGGGCGAGCAGGACCTTGGCGCGCAGGATGGGGCCGGCGACGAGGTGGGGAAAGAAACTGACGAAGAGGGCGTAGTCGGCCCAGGAGGCGCGGGCGTGGATCTCACGCCGGTAGACGTCGATGGTGTAAGACAGGGAGGCGAAGGTGTAAAAAGAGATGCCGACCGGCAGCACCCAGCCGACATCGGCGGGCAAGTGCGTCCGCCAGGCCGGGGGCAGCAGCCAGCGCAGATTGGCGAGGAAAAAATCCGTGTATTTGAAAGCCCCGAGCAAGCCTAGATTGGCGGTCAGGCTGGCGATCAGCAAGGTCTTGCGCCAGGGCGCGGAGGTGGCGCGATCGATGCGGCGCGCCAGCCACCAATCGATGCTGGTCGAGGCCAGGAGGATCCAGGTATAGGGAGCGTACCAGGCGGCATAGAAGGCATAGCTGCTCAGCAGCAACCAGCGCTTGCGCCAGGTCCAGTCGCGCAGGAGCAGGTAGATGGGCAGGACGATGGCAAAAAAAACAAGAAAAGTCAGTGAATTGAAGAGCACGAGAGCATCCTTGAAGCGCAGTCCTGTCCGGGGTCGATGCCCGCCACGGGCATCGCCGCTGCAGCATAGAGGGCTTTGATGGCGCTGGCTAGAGGCGTTCATTTCAGGTGCTGATTTCGAGGTTGTTCTCATCGAGGAGCTGGGCTAGAATGCGCATCCCGCCTCGCTTCGCGTCGCGCCGCAATAGCTCAGTCGGTAGAGCAACTGATTCGTAATCAGTAGGTCGGAGGTTCGATTCCTCTTTGCGGCACCAGTCAAGCCCGCGCCAGTGCTGGCTTTCAGTCCCATGCTGCCGAAATGACCAGCGCCGAGTTAGGAACAGGTTTCCTCGAACTTAGGAACATTCACGCCGGCGGATCGACCTGATCAAGGCCGACGTTGTACCGCTGCCGCATGGCTTCGGTGCGGTGGCCGGCGATGGTCTTGTCGGCCGCTTCGGTCAGCCCTTTCCGCTTCAGATCGTGCAAGGTCCACCAGGTCGACGCTAGGCCGGAATCATTCATCCGCGCCTTCACGCGCTGCATGGCGGTGTCCAGTGCGGCCTTCTTCAAGGGCTCGCCGCGGGCCATTCAGGATCAAGTGAAGGCTCGGCGTCCGATGTTGCGCCAGGGCTCCCTCGACGGGTGAACCGCCCCGGGTTTCGTGGAGGCTCCCTAATCTGAGAGAATGGAGTCACCATGAAGAAGTCATCCAAGTTTTCCCCTGAAGTCCGTGAGCGTGCGGTGCGCCTGGTGCAGGAGCATCGTGGCGAGTATTCGTCGCTGTGGGCCGCCGTTGAGTCGATCGCCCCCAAGATCGGCTGTGTACCGCAGACCCTGCACGAGTGGGTCCGCAAGGCGGAAGTTGACAGCGGTGTTCGCGAGGGCGTCACCAGTGATGAGCGTGAGCGCGTCAAGGCTCTGGAGCGCGAGGTCAAGGAACTGCGGCGCGCCAATGAGATCTTGAAGCTGGCCAGCGCGTTTTTCGCCCAGGCGGAGCTCGACCGCCGATTCAAATCCTAAACGACTTCATCGACAGGCCCCGCGATGCCTACGGGGTCGAGCCGATCTGCAAGGTGCTGCAGGTTGCCCCGTCGGGCTATCGTCGTCATCCTAAATCCGGCGATTAACCGGTCTCCAGAGTCAGTTTGAGCCTATTTTGTGGTGGCTCCAGCCAGTTGAATCCTGTTACCACCGTAGTAATGAACTGGCAGGCCTGCTGCCAGACCGTACAGGAGGGTAATTGCTCCGCAATTTGCTTCCAGTCATGCAATTGCTGACTGACACGGGTCAGGAGAGTCTGCGCCAGCTTGCCCTTGCCATGCAGTGCCGTAATCTTCATGTGCTGTTGACCTGCATGCGTACTTTTCTGTG
>JAKBFV010000042.1 GCA_021833365.1 Pseudomonadota bacterium
AGACCGAACTGCTGCTCGGTAACATCTATAGCCGCATCGACATGCCGCGCTACGCTGATGCCGTTTACTCGCGCATCATTCAGCAGGACACGCTGAGCTCGATCAAACAGCAGACCTGGCTGAGCAAAGGTGAGCTCTACATGCATCGCGGCCAGCTCGATGAGGCTGAAAAAATCCTCTCGGTGCCGCGTGACGCGCTGACCCGCGACCAGGACGTCGAACGCCGTGTTCTGCTGTCGAACATCTATTTCGACAAGGGCCAATATGCGCAAGCGAGCAAGATCCTCGACCGCATCCCTCTCGATACGCACTATTCTGCTTATGCCTTTTACAATGCCGGCGTCGATGATCTGCGCGCCGGACAGCATGTCCAGGGTCTGCGCGAACTCGAAAAAGTCGTGCAGATGGCGGTGGGCGATGAAGAGGTCAATGCCATCAAGGATCGCGCTTCCCTCGCCATCGCTTATGACGAACTGCATGAAAAGCATACCCAGGCGGCTCGCCAGGCCCTCCTCAACGTGCGCATCGACGGCCCCTTCAGTGATCCAGCCCTGCTCGCCATGGGCTACGTCCACTACGCCGAGGGCGATTACAAGAAAGCTCTGTCCTTCTGGCTGGAATTGCTGAAGCGCAATCCTGCTGACCCTTCTGTCCTTGAGGCGATGATGCTGGCACCGCGCGCCTATGAGGAGCTCAAAGCCTATCCGCAAGCCCTCTTCGGTTATGAGATGGCGGCGAAAACCTTTCGCGCTGAACTCGTCCGCCTGGAGACGATCAGCTATCAGAGCCACCAGCCGGGCTGGCTCGAAAGCCTCGATGTCAACGCCCGTGACGTCTCGCGTGATCCTTTCGCCACTGTCGATACCGTCTCTTCACATCCAGGCCCGGCCGCCGTCTTTCTTTACAAACTTTTCTCACAGCCGAGCTTCGACCTGCGTTACCAGGATTATCTGCAGCTCGGCCAGCTGTCGCACGAGATGGATCGCCAGCAGCAGACCATCCAGGCCCTCGGCGAAATCGCCACCATCCATCGCGATCGCATCGCTGCACACCAGCACGAATGGCACCTCATGCTGCAGCGCCTGAGTCAACGCAACGACCTTCTGCAGCAGCAATATCTAGACCTGCAGCAGCGCATCCAGAGCTTTGGTGAACAATCCGCCTTCACCGACAGCGCCACCTACGCCGACGTCAGCCGCCTGCATCGCCTGCAGCGCCTCGAAAACAGCATCGCCCAGCTGCCCGACAACGAGCAGGCGCGCGACCTGCGCGAGCGCTTGCGCCGTGTGCGCGGTGTGGTGCTGTGGAATATCGCGCACAACGCGCCTTTGGCCATCGAGCAGGCCCGCATCGATATCGATGAAATGCGTCAGTCGATGCGCGTCCTCACCGCCCGCATCGCCGGCATCCGCCAGCTGCTCGCCGATTCCGACGCCTTCGAGAAGAGCCGGACCCAGGAACAGCTCCTGCATATCGCCGCGCATATGACGCGCTCCCGCCAGCTCATCATCGCCGCCCGCCAACACGATGCCGAGCAGTTGCTGAGCATGACCGACCAGGCCCTCGGCAAAGAGAGAACTCTGTTGAAAGATCAACTGGCGTCAGCCTTGCTGGCGAGCGCGCGTCTGCAGGACAGCGCTGCCTCGACGACGATGACCGATACTCCTTCCAACGCAGGCCAGCAACCATGAGTCACGCTTACCGATGCGTCCTCCGTCCCTTGGCCCTGGCCATCAGTGGCCTGCTGCTCGCCGCCTGCACCAGCACTTCAGAGCAAAAAATCGCACCCCTGGCGCATCATGATCAAGCGCAGGGCACCCTGGCTGATCTGGAAAATCGCGACATCGTCATCAATGCCCAGGATCTCAAGCAAGCGAGCGTCGAAGACGCTCTCGGCAACTACAAAGATGCCACCGCGCAGATGAAGGACGATCAGTCCAAGGTCGATACCCTCAAACGCATGGCTGATCTCACCGCCAAAGCCTCGGAGGCGCGCGACCTCAAACTCAACAGCGTGCCCAACAGCGCCGCCACGACGACGACCGCCGTGCGCAAGACGATCAACCAGAATATCGATACCATGCTCTATAGCGATTTCATGCAGGGCATGGCCACCGCTGACTCCAAGGAACAAGCCGCCGCCTATCTCGATCTCGCCAGTTCGGTCTCTGGCGATGTCGACAAAAAGAAGGTCAAGGTCGACTACGATCAAGCCATCCATCTCTACGAGGAGGTGCTGGCCAATTCACGCAACCCGAAAGAGCGCCAGGAGACTTACTACAAGCTCGCCCGCCTCTATGACATCGCCGGACGCAACAAGGACTCGATCGCCACCTTGGGCCATCTCGTCGCCGAGTATCCGAACGGCCCCTATTATGTCGAAGCCGAGTTTCGCCGCGGCGAGGCCTATTTCAAGATGGGCGATGACTTGTCGGCGATCAGCGCCTATGAACAGGTCATCGCCTCGCCGCATGCCGGCCATTATCGCCAGCAGGCGCGCTATAAACTGGGTTGGGCCTATTTTCAAAGCGCTGATTACAGCAAGGCCCTCGATACCTTTTTTCAGGTCGACGACGGCCTACGCCGCGATATCGCCGGCAGCAGCGGTCCGCGTCAGCAGACCTTCAGCAAGCTGCTCAGCGATACACAACGTGTGATCAGCTTGTGCTTCATGCAGCAAGATGGGCCGAGCTCGGCCAGCGCCTGGTTCAAAGCGCACGGCGACAAACCTTACGAAGCCGACATCTATCAGGCTCTCGGCAAGGAATACCTCATCCATAATCGCTTCCAGGACGCCGCCGATGCCTATCAGGCCTTCGTCGACAGCCATCCCATGGACCCGCATGCACCGGCCTTCAGCTCCAACGTCATCAAGGCTTACGAAGACGGCGGCTTTCCTGACCTCATCCTGCCTGCCAAAGTCGCCTTCATCCAACACTACGGCATAGGTAGCGCCTACTGGCAGCAGGCGCCGCTGCGCGAACACGATCAGCTGCTGCCGCTGCTGCGCAAGCATATGCTCGATCTCGCCCAGCATGACCACGCTGAAGCCCAAAAGACGCATCAGGTGGCGCTCTACCTGAGTGCCGTCAACTGGTACCAGCAGTATCTGGCGACCGCGCCAGCGCCGGACCAGGCCATGCACAATCGCGAACTGATGGCAGAGGCGCTCTATGCCGCCGGCCACTACGAGGAGGCGATCAAGGAATTCGACCAAACCGCCTATGGCTATGACAACAATCCTCATGCCATCGACGCCGCCCGCTTCGAGCTCACCTGCTATCAGGCCCTGCTCGACGCGCACAAGGGCCAGGGCGACAGCGACGCCATCTGGGCGCGTTCGGTGCAGGCCTCCTTGCATTATGCTCAGACCTTCCCCGCCGATCCACACGCTGCCAGCATCCTGGCCGATGTCACCGACGCGCAACTGGCACGCAAAGATACGTCGGCAGCGGTCAAGACGGCGCGCCTGATCGTACAATTGCAGCCCCCACCACAGCCGCGCCAGATGCTCGCCGCCTGGGAGGTGATCGCCAATGGCGAGTTCGACCTCGATCAGGCACAGGCTGCCGAGCATGATTACGCGCGTGTGCTCGCCTTCGACAGCCCTCTACTCAGCGATAGCGACCGCGCCATGTATCAGGAACGCCAGGCAGCAGCGATCTACAAGCAGGCAGAAAGCCTGCGCGATCAGCACGATGTCGAGCGCGCCGTGCAGACCTTCATGCGTGTCGGTGAGATCGTGCCGAGTTCGCGCCTGCACCCCATCGCCGAGTTCGACGCTGCCACCTTGTTGCTCAATACCCAGCAATATGCCCGCGCCATCGACATTCTCGAAGCCTTTGCTCGACAGTTCCCTGATCATCCACTCAACCAGACCTTGCCAGAGAAACTCGGCCTAGCCTATGAGAAGACCGGCAATGATCAGGCCGCCTCGGTGCAGTTTGAGCTCATCGCCAACCGTCAGATGACCAGCAACCCGGCCCTGGCACGCGAAGCCCTGGCGCACGCTGCCGACCTTGCCGACCAGGCGCACCAAGCCGATCGCTCGGCGCAACTGAACGAGAAGTTCCTGCGTCATTTCCAGAGCCCGGTCGCCGATGTCGCCGAAGTGCAATATCACCTACTCAAGTACTACCAGCAGCGACTGGATGCCGCCGAGAGCAACCGCCTCCTGCATGATCTCATCGACACCGATGCGCGTGCCGGCGCCGAACGCACGGCACGCACACGTTATCTCGCTGCCATGGCGACCTTTCAGCTGGCGCAGCCCGATTTCGATGCTTTCGTCAATATCCCGCTCAAACAACCGCTCAATGTGGCGCTGGCCGACAAGAAGGCGCATATGCAAAAAGCCCTGGATGACTACAAACAGGTGCTCAGCTACAACATCGCCGAGTACACGTCAGCGGCCAACTACCAGATCGCCACCATCTACCACCAATTGGCGAGTGATCTGATGGCTAGTGAGCGCCCTGGCAATCTCAGCAGCCTCGAGCTTGAACAATACAATATTCTGCTCGAAGAGCAGGCCGATCCCTTCGATGACAAGGCGATCAGCCTCTACGTCGCCAACACCGACCTGGTGAAGCAGGGCATCTACGATGCGTGGGTGCAAAAGAGCTTCAGCGCCCTCGCCAAACTGTCACCAGGTCGCTACGATCGCCACGAGCAGCTTGAGCCCGTGCTGACGTCGGTTTTTTGAGGTGTACCATGCCATCGATTAGACTGCTGCTCCTGCTGACTCTGGCGCTTACCGCGTGCACGAGTGCACCGCCTGCTCCCCATACCGCGTCGGCATCGACGGTGACTACTACGCCGCAATCGCCCTTCCTGATGGACGCCTTGCGCGCACGCATGCAGGCACCGCATGCCGCCAGCAGCAAGCCCCAGGCGACCCTCGCCCAGGGTACCAGCATGAGTCAGCATGAGCCTGTGGTACCACCGAGCGCAGCCCTGATGGCCGCGCTGCAGCCTGACGCCGGCCAGAATGAACGCGCCGCCATGCTCTCTCAGGCCGCCCATGCCGAAGATGCACGGCACGCTCCTCTGCAGCCGGTGGTGCCACCGGCCTTCAGCGACGCTTACGATCGCGCCATCGAAGCGGCGCGCCAGGGGCAATATCCACAAGCTCTACAGGGCTTTGCCAACCTCGCGGCACATCAGCCTTTCTATTCCGGCCCCTGGGTCAACGAAGGCCTGATCTATCTACACCAGAAACGCTACGAGGAGGCGCAAAAGGCGCTGCGCACGGCGATTTCGATCAATGACGCCAATCCCTACGCTTGGAATGCCCTCGGCACCGCCTTGCGTCATCTCGGACATTTCGAGGAAGCACGGCACGCCTATCAGCGCGCTTTGCAACTCGATGGCGACTATGCGCGCGCACAGTTCAACTATGCCGTCCTCGCCGAACTCTATCTGCAGGACCTGCCCCTGGCTCTGCGCCACTACATGCGCTACCAGGCCCTGCAGATCCAGCCTGATCCAGCGGTGGCGCGCTGGATCGTCGACCTCAAACGCCGTACCGGTTATAAAGACGTCAGCGCCCCGACTCCGCCTCCCGCCGGCGCCGCCACCCCTGTCCAAGGAGCCAGCTCATGAGACCACGCCTCGTCCTTCTAGGGTTCGTGCTATGCTCACCGCTCGCCTTTGCCGACACGGCACCGGCAGCGGCAGCGCCGAACCAGGCGACCAGCGCTGTGGGAGACAACAATGGCGGCAAGACCACCATCGTCGGCAACCTCGAGGCACCCGAGGTCTCCAATGTCTTACCCTGGCAGACTTTGAGCGAAAGCAAACTGAGCAAGGAAGCGGTGACTGCCTCCGTGCTGCAGGAATCCCTGGCTCCTCTCGATCCGGACACCCTGCGACGCGAACTTGAGTTTCATAAAGCCCTGGATGGCACCTCAGAATAAATCGGCCCCCAAGGGCCTTCATCAAGCTGGAGATAAAAACGATGGGTATGTTTCAAAGCATGATCAAATTCATCCAGGCTGGCGAGATCTGGGTCTATCCCATTCTCATCGCCATGGTCTCGGGGCTGGCGATCTGCCTTGAACGCTGGCTCTTTCTGCGCCATGTGACGCGCAACAACAGTCAGCTCTGGGAAGACGTCTATCCGATGCTCGGCAAGGGACAGCTGAAAGCAGCGCTCGAGCGCGTGCGCGACTCGGACATGCCAGTGGCACGTATCCTCACTCAGGGCATCACCCGCGCTTTGTCAGCCCGGCGTCAGGAAGACGTCGAACTCGCCCTCGAAGAAGGACTGATGGAAGCCTTGCCACGTATCGAGAAACGCACCAACTACATCTCGACCATCGCCAACGTCTCTACCCTGCTCGGCCTGCTCGGCACGATCATGGGCCTGATCGACGCCTTCGCCGCCGTCGCCAGTGCTGACCCGGCGCAGAAAGCCGATTTGCTGTCCAAGTCGGTCTCGGTGGCCATGAACACCACCGCCCTCGGCCTGATTTCGGCGATTCCGCTGATGCTGCTCTACTCCTATCTGCAATCGAAGACCAATGAAGTCATCGAGAGTCTGGAGATGGTCAATGTCAAATTCATGAATATCCTGCGCCAGCTCAGTCAGCAAAAGAGCGAGTGAGATCCTGCGACCATGCGTATCCGTCACCGCGACACCGAATTCGAGCTCGACCTGACCACGTTCATCAATCTGATGGTGGTGCTGCTCTCTTTTCTCCTGATCAGTTCAGTCGTGCGCGAAGTGTCGGTCCTGAAGGTCAACCTGCCCGCTGCAGGGCCGGCTTCATCGGCGCCGCCGGCACACAAGCCGCTCATCCTCGAGGTCATGATCCTCAACGATCAGCTGCTGGTCAGTGATCGCCAGAGCGGCCCGTTGAAGAGCCTTCCGGATCGCCACGGGCAGCACGATTACGCCGCCCTGAACGCGTATCTGCGCACGATCAAGGCGCAGTACCCGGGGCTGACCGAGGCCACCTTGCTCATGCAGACGACGACGCCTTACGACGATCTCATCCACACCATGGATGCCGTGCGCTATCAGGTCGAAGATATCGGCGGACAGAATATCCATATGGCTCTATTTCCTGATATCGCCCTCGGCGATGCCCCGGCTCAGTCTTCTGGAGCACCGCATGTCCCGTAAAAATGCTGCCAAGCTGCGCCTGATCAGGCGTCATAAGCGCAACAAGCCGGCGACGATCATGCTCACGTCAATGATCGACATCTTCACCGTCCTGGTGTTTTTCCTCATCGTCAATTCGCAATATCAGGTGCATTTGCCGAACAACCAGTCGATGCACCTGCCCAAATCCGTCGCCCAGGACTTCCCCAAGGAAAAACTGTCGGTGATGGTGACGCCGCAGGATATCTATGTCGACGACCGCAAGATCGCCTCGATTCAGCAGGTTCTGGCCAGTCCCGAACCGAACATTCCCGCCCTCGCTCAGGAATTGCAGTATCGCAGCGGCCGCATGCCGCCGGAGCGCGATGAACAGGGGCAGATGTCGCGCGAGATCTATATTCTCGGTGATCGCCGTATGCCCTACGCCTTGCTGCGCAAGATCATGGTGACCTGCTCGATGACCGACTTCTCGCGCATCTCTTTCGCCGTTGAACGCCAGAAAGGAGGTTCGGCATGAACGAGTTTCATCCCCTCCCCAGCGACGCCCTGCTGCCCTGGGACAGCCTGCCGAGCGATGAGCGGCGCTTTCATCGCATCTTTTATACCGCCGTGGGATTGGCCATAGGGCTGTGCTTGATCATTCCACACATCCCCGTCCCCGCCATGACGCGCGCGCAACGCGATGCTCTGGCCGATGAGTCGCGCATCGTACACATCGCCCGTATCAGCCACTTCGCCCCCCTGCCAGCAGCGACAGTGACGCCGAAGCAGGCGCCATCGAAGCCGAAAGTCACCAAAGCGCAAGAAAAGACGCCTCCTCCCAAGGCCAGCGAAAACGTCAAGAAAGAGACCCCGATCAAGCCCGTCGAACACACCGCCAGCGCCGAGAATCACGCCACCAGCCATATCGAGGTCGACCAGGCGCGCGCCAAGGCCGCCCATCTGATGCAGGAGCAGGGTTTCGATCAGCTCGCCGCCTTGCGTGACATGGTGCCGCAGGCCGGTGGCGTCGGCAATGACAGCAGCCTGACGCGCGGTGCCGGTGCCGAGTCGGGCACCAGCCGTGCACTGATCACGGCACGAGCCGGTTCCGGCAGCGGAGGTCTCGCTTCTGCAGGCTACGCAGGTCCCATCAGCTCCGGCTATGGCGGCGGCAAGGCCGGCGGTCGTGGCAGCCGCGGCACCCACGAACTGGCACAGAGCGTACGCGAGGAGCATGTGGTGAGCCAGCTCACCAACGCCGATCGCAAGAGCGACGACCAGGGCAAGCTCAAACGCTCGCGCGATGAGCTGCAGCGCACCTTCGACAAGAACAATGGCGCTCTGCAGGCCCTGTATCAGCACGCCCTGCGCGACAATCCCGCCTTGCAGGGACTCCTGGTGCTGCGTCTGAGCATCGCTCCCGACGGCAGCGTCAGCGACTGCCAGGTGGCTTCGAGCCAGCTCAACGACGCTGATCTCGAACAAAAGATCGCTCTGCGCGTGCGCATGTTCCACTTCGAACCCATCCATGGCGACGCTTGGACCGGCGAATACACGCTCAACTTCCAGCCACCCAACAACTGAGTCGAACGGCGCCAGACCTCCGTGGCTGGCGCCTGCTCTCCTGCCGTCGAATCCCCTCAAGTTTGCCCGCCCGGTGTCGATAACGAGACTATGGGGATCGCCGGAGCAAAGATCATGATGCGTCAGGCGGACAATATCCTGTCCTTGCAGGACTACCGCAAACGCAAGCAACCGCGTCTGCTGCGCATCGCGCCTGAACTGGATGGCATGGAGATGCTCTACAGCAATGACAGCGCGCGCGAGCGCAATTTCAGCGTGCGCATCCTGTTCTGGGGGCTGCGCGAGGATGGCCATACCGTCGGCCTGGTGCCCTGGTTGCGCTCGATGATCGAGTGCCCCTCCCTGCACGACCCGCTCAACGGCCATTTTGCCGGCTACCACGATCCTGGCATCGACCGCACCTTTCATGAGCCGCCGGCGCACAAGGTCGCCGAACTGCGCGCTGCGGTCGACTATTTTCGCTATGAAGCGCAGCCGCCGAGCGCCATCATCCAGGAATTGCCCGACGTCCTCGGCACACACGCCGCCCTCACCCACGATGGTTTCCGCAGCTTTTTGTTATGCGAGGTGGTGAGTTGGCGACTGCTCGCCGACGGTCAACTGCAAGGCATGCTCATCGACCAGTCGCGCCTGCGCAGCACACCGGTGCTACCCGGCGACGCCTGTCTCTATCCGGCGGCGAGCAATCCTGATTTTCGCTATTTCTTTCAACACCGCGTCGCCAACAAGATCAAGCAGAGGGACCCGGACACCCTGGCCGCCATCTATACCCTGATCGAGTGATCAGCCGCCTTTGCGCAGGCGGTAGACGAAGATGTCGTCACGCTTCACCTGCAATACCAGCTGGTGTCCAAGAAAAGCACAGAACTTGGGGATGTCGCGTGTTGTCGACGGATCGCTGGCGAGCACCTCGATCATCTCGCCGGGCTGCAGTTTACGCACCGCACCATGCAGCAGCATGACCGGTTCCGGACAGCGCAGACCCCGCGTATCGAGACACGCCACCACGGCCTCACCTTCTTCGCCCGCCACCACCTCGTTCACACTCGCGCCCGCCCTTGTCGTCGAAAAGGCCATCGATGAAGCGGCATTGTATGGCATGATCAGCGCTTTCCACCAGTCAGGATGACGTCATGTGGCATCTGTGGCTGACGCTACGTCAGAACCCCGCCTTCTGGAGCATCATCAGCATCCCCATCGTCGCCGCCACCATCACCTGGGCGCACGTCTGGCTGGCGATGAAGATGGTCTTCTACCCCATCGAGTTCATCGGTCTGCGCCCGCCTTATCTCGGCTGGCAAGGCATCATTCCACGCAAGGCCGGGCGCATGGCCGGCATCATCGTCGACAATGCGCTGAGCAAACTCGGCTCGGTCGAGGAGTTTTTTCGTGAATGTCAGCCAGAGCAGGTCGCCGAACAGATCGCCGAGCACGTCCACGATCACGCCGAAGACATCGCCGATGAGCTGATGCTGCAGAACAACCGCGTGCTCTGGGAGAACCTGCCTCGCGATCTGCGACTGGTCCTGGTGCAGGCCCTGCGCCGCCATGCCCGCCCGATTGCACACAACATTCTCGCCGACCTGCAGGACAAAGTCAGCGATTACATCGATCTGCGCGCCATGGTCGTGCGCCGCATGAGTGCTGATCGCCCCCTGCTGGTCAGCATGTTCCAGCAGGTTGGTGCCAACGAGATCCGCTTCATCGTCAACAGCAGCTTCTGGATCGGCCTATTCTTTGGTTTCATCCAGATGGCCCTGTGGATCGCCCTCCCCTATGGCTGGGGACTGCCGATCTATGGTGCCGCGCTCGGCTACCTGACCAACTGGGTGGCGCTGACCCTGGTCTTCGAGCCGACGCAGGCCTATCGCCTCGGTGGACAGCGTTATGGCATCACCCTGCAGGGCCTGTTTCTGCGCCGCCAGGCCGAAGTCTCGGCGATGTTCGCCGAACTCACCGCCGGCGAGGTGCTCAACATCCACAATTTCATGCAGGAGATCTTTCAGGGCCCGCGCCAGGAACGCACCCGCGCCCTCATCCTGCGCCATATCCGCCCCGTCCTCGACCGCCTCAGCGTGCGCACCGCCGCCCTGCTCACCATCGGCCCACGCGCTTATGCCGATCTCAAGCTGCAGGTCGTCGACACCATGATCGCCAGCACTTTACGTCCTCTCGCCGACCCAGCCCTCAACCGTCGCCACGGCGCCCTGCTCCGCCAAAGCCTGGAAGTGCGCATGCAGCAGATGAGCAGCGCAGAGTTTCAAGGTCTGCTGCGGCCGGCCTTTCAGGAAGACGAGTGGATACTCATCGGCATGGGGGCCGTCATGGGCCTGATCGCCGGCAGCCTGCAACTGCTGCTCGGCTTTCACTGAACGACGCCCTCAATCGAAGACGATGGTCTTGTGCCCATGCACGATGATGCGGTCTTCGAGATGCCAGCGTACGGCGCGCGCCAGAACCTGGCGTTCGAGGTCCTGACCGAGGCTGCGCAGGCTGTCGACGTCATCACGGTGCGAGACGCGCGCCACCCCCTGTTCGATGATCGGCCCCTGATCGAGCTCGGCCGTGACGTAATGCGCTGTCGCTCCGATCAGCTTGACGCCCTTGTCATAGGCCTGCTGATAGGGATTGGCGCCGACGAAGGCGGGCAGAAAGGAGTGGTGGATATTGATGATCTTTTGCGGCCAGAGGTCGACCCAGGCCGGACTGAGGATCTGCATATAGCGCGCCAGGATGAGGAGATCGGCACCGGCAGCGATCTCCTGCATGCGCGCCTCGGCTTCATCACGCCGCTCAGCACTGACCACAACGTGATGAAATGGCACACCAAAGCGCTGCACGTCGGCGGCCAGATCGGCATGGTTGCTGATCACCGCCTGAATATCACAGGGTAGAGCCTGGCGCGACCAGCGCCAGAGCAGTTCAAGCATGGCATGATCGTGCCGCGACACCATGATCACGACGCGTTTGCGGTCAGCGGCGTGACTGATCTGCCAGTGCATCTCATAGCGCGCCGCCACCGCCTCGGCAAAGGTCTGCGCCAGGACCTGGCGCGACAGATCGAGATGCGGCGTCTGGAACTCCAGGCGCATGAAGTAGGTGCCACCTTCAGCGGCCGTGGCGTATTGATCGAGGGCGGTGATATTGGCGCCATGGTTGAAGAGAAAGCTGGAGACGGCATGGACGATGCCCGGACGGTCCGGGCAAGTGATCAAAAGACGCGCAGTCGTGTGTTGGTTCATGCTCTCAGCGAGATTCCCGGTCACCGCCGGGCGGGACGGCGCGCCACTGCATCAGCGGCGCGACCTCGCATCTCCCAGCTCATCGCCGTCCCCTGCGAGAAAAGTCGATCACGCCCGTAGGCGCATACCTGCCGCCATCATCGCCGAAAACATCCAGGCTGACCAGACGGATGGCGGCTTTTTCAAAATCGTGCCGGCAACAAGTCCTCACGCTCACCACCTTGCTGGCGAAAGGCTCCCGGCGGCACACCAGTCCAGCGGCGGAAGGCGCGGTGAAAAGCGCTGACTTCGGAGAAACCCATGAGACTGCTGATCTCCTGCAGGCTGAGATCAGGGCGGCGCAGATAAAAAATCGCCGTATTTTTACGCCAATCGTCCCGTACTTGCTGAAAGCTGCTGCCGGCCTCGCGCAGCAGACGCCGCAAGGTCGACTCGTTGAGACCGAGACTGCGACTGACCTCGGCGAACTCGGGCAGGCGATCGACCTCGGCATGGCGCAGAAGTGCGCGCAACTGCTGCACAATATCAGGCGGCGGCGCCGCACCTTCGATCAAGGTGCTCAGGGAATTGCGTAAAAACCGCGCCAGGGTCTGCGGCGTCTGCAGCAAGGGACGATCGAGCAGAGCGGCATCGAGAACGATGGCATTGCGCGCCGCAGCGAAGTGCAAGGGGCAATCGAACAAGACGGCGAACTCCCCCGCCTCCTGTGGCGCCGCGAAATCGAAGTCGAGGGCACGCACCCTGACCTCCTGCCCGAGCAACCACGACCAGAAGCGCAGGGCGAGGAACATGACGGCTTCGATCATGACCTCACGATGCAAAGTGGTCGGCATATGGATCTGAAAGATGGCGAATTCGCCCTGGCGTTGCAGGGTCATGCCGCCGGGCCAGTCGAACATGGCATAGAAAGCGGCGCTGCGCTCGATGGCCTTGCCGAGATTGCGGCAATGGATGACGGCGTGCGCCATCATCGCAAAGGTTCCCGGACGCGAACGCGTGGCGTGGCCGAGACCGAGAAATTCATCACCGGTGCGCTGCATGGCCTCCTGCAGCAACTCGACGAAGACGCGTTGGCCGAGCCGGGCACGCGGCTGCGTCAGCAGCTCAGGATCGAGAGCGCGGGCGGCCAGCAGATCCTCGAGGCGCACGCCCTGGCGGGTGACGCCGGCGAGGATCTTGCTGACATAGGCGAGCGACAGACTATTTTCCATGTCGGACACATCCCACCGCTGCACAGCGACGACGGCTTGCGCTTATCATAAGCCCCCCTTCCCTGTCGGACCAGCGGCGATGTCATACTCACCGACACAGCGCGGCGTCGCATACCTCGCCCTGTCGTCTCTGCTTTTTGCCAGCATGGGCGTCCTCATCCGACTGGCCTCGCGCCATGCCGATAACCAGACCATCGTCTTTGCCCGCAATCTCATCGGCGTCCTGCTCATGGCGCCGTGGATGCTGCGTCATGGTCTGGCCGATTTTCGCACACCACGCCTACCCCTGCATATCGCACGCGCGATCGCCGGCCTCGCCTCGATGTATGGATTTTTCTATGCCCTGGCGCACATTCCCCTGGCCAATGCCATGGTCTTCACCTACTCAGCGCCGGTCTTCATTCCTGCCGTCGCCTGGCTGCTTCTCGGCGAGCGCATCACCGCTCGCATCATTCTCGCCACCAGCCTCGGCTTCATCGGCGTCATCCTCGTCAGCCATCCGCAAGGAGCTTTGCTCTTCAACCGCTACACCCTGATCGGCCTGGCCTCGGCCCTGCTCGCCGCAGTCGCCTTCGTCGCCGTTCGCGCCCTCAGCAGCAGCGAGACACCGAGCCGCATCGTCTTTCTCTTCGCCTGCATCAGCAGCCTGATCTCCGGCCTCCTCCTGATCGGCCACCACCCCTTGCCACCAGCGCGCACCTGCGCACAGCTGCTTGCTGTCGGCATGCTCGCCACCGCCAGCCAGCTTTGCCTGTCGCGCGCCTACGCCCTGGCGGCGGCCTCACGCATAGGGCCGGTCAACTATTTGAGCATCGCCATCGCCGGCTTTTATGGCTGGCTGCTCTGGGGTGAGCGACCACACCTGGCAAGCCTGCTCGGGGTAGCGCTCATCCTGCTGGCGACCCTGCTCTGCCTCAGCGCCCGCCGCCCGGGCCCTTGGCGCCCGGCAAAGGCGGCATCTTGAGACCAGGCAGGCCGCCCGGCATGGCGCCAGCACCGAGGCCGGGCAGACCACCACCTTGCTGCAGGCCGCGCATCATTTTCAGCATACCGCCAGGCGAGGCGATCTTCTTCATCATCTTTTCCATCTGCGCATGCTGCTTGAGGACGCGGTTGACGTCCTGAATCTGCGTCCCTGAGCCCTGTGCGATACGGCGTTTGCGCGAACCGTTGATGAGATCGGGACGCCGACGCTCGACCATGGTCATCGACTGGATGATGGCGCGCGTCTGCCGCATCGCCTTTTGCGGCCCCTGCTCCGATTGCAGCTGCTGCAGCATGGAGGCGTTGACACCAGGCAATTTGTCGAGCATGCCCATGGGGCCACCGAGGGCGTCCATCTGTTCAAACTGATCGAGCATGTCCTGGAGATCGAAGCCCTTGCCTTTTTTCAGCTTTTTGGCCAGCTTTTCGGCCTTCTCCTTGTCGAGCTTGCGTTCCGCTTCCTCGACCAGGGTGAGCACATCGCCCATGCCGAGGATACGCGAAGCCATACGCTCGGGATGAAAGGCCTCGAGCGCATCGCTCTTTTCACCGGCGCCGAGGAACTTGATCGGCTTGCCGGTGATGGCACGCACCGACAGCGCCGCACCACCGCGCGCGTCACCGTCAACCTTGGTCAGGATGACCCCGGTCAGAGGCAGGGCGGCATTGAAGGCCTGCGCCGTATTGGCAGCGTCCTGGCCGGTCATGGCATCGACGACGAACAGGGTCTCCGCCGGCTTGAGAGCGGCATGCAGAGCCTGGATCTCGGTCATCATCGCGGCGTCGATGTGCAAGCGCCCGGCGGTGTCGACGATGAGCACATCCACCGCCTGCACGCGCGCCGCCTGCACCGCTGCACGCGCGATGGTGAGCGGATCCTGGTCGCTCTGGGCCGGAAAAAAAGCGACGTCGATCTCGCCCGCCAAGGTCTGCAGCTGCAGGATGGCGGCTGGTCGATAGACGTCGACCGACACCACCATGACCGATTTCTTGCGTTCCTTGAGGTGACGGGCGAGCTTGGCGACGGTGGTCGTCTTGCCGGCCCCCTGCAGGCCGGCCATGAGCACGACCGCCGGCGGCGTGGTAGCGAGATCGAGGCTGGCGTGCGCCTCACCCATCAAGCGCACCAGCTCATCGTGCACGATCTTGACGAAAGCCTGTCCTGGCGCCAGGGACTTCATGATCTCCTGACCGAGTGCCGCCGAACGGATGTGATCGACGAAGTCCTTGACCACCGGCAAGGCGACATCGGCCTCGAGCAGGGCCATGCGCACTTCGCGCAAGGTGTCCTTGATATTGTCCTCATTGAGCCGGCCACCACCGGTGGCCTGACGCAAGGCATGGGTCAATCGATCGGTCAGGTTATCGAACATGAGACACTTCATCCGGCTATGACAAAACGCCATTATAGCCGCGCCACCCCGGCAATGACACCGGCCAAGGTTGTACCTGAGGGGAGCCTATGAGACACTGCAGCCCATCATCACCGGGAGGGAACGAGGGACGTGTACGCCTTCTTGAGCTTGGCGGCCGCCATGCTGTACTTG
Source organism: Pseudomonadota bacterium (assembly GCA_021833365.1). Taxonomy (GTDB): domain Bacteria; phylum Pseudomonadota; class Gammaproteobacteria; order Pseudomonadales; family Moraxellaceae; genus JAJZHK01. The sequence goes on from JAKBFV010000042.1 coordinate 15,659, forward strand.
GCAGGCAGTTATCAGGTTGCACGCGCACTGTGGCAGACTCGCGCCATGCACACGGCCCAGGTCATGGCCCTCGGAACCGCCGCCATCTTCTTGCATCTGCTCGCCCTGGCGCCTCAGATCCACAGCAGCGCCGGCCTCGACCTGAGCCTATTCCATGTCTTCAGCCTGCTCAGCTGGCTGGTCGCCGTCCTCACCCTGCTGCTCTCGCTCTATCGACCGATGATTTCGCTGGCGGCACTCGCCTTTCCGCTCGCCGCCGTGTCACTCCTCGGCGCACAATTCATCCACATCGGCTATCACCCCATCACCCATCTCTCGCATGCCGATGAAGCGCACATCCTGCTCTCGATTCTCGCCTACGGCCTGCTGTCGCTGGCAGCGGCGATGGCGGTGGTCCTGCACTATCAGAATCTGCGCCTCAAACAGCGCCAACCCCTGCCCATGGGACGCCTGCTCCCCCCCTTGCAGACGCTCGAAGACCTGCTCTTCGACGTCGTCTTCGCCGGCTGGGTCCTGCTCACCGTCGCCATCAGCGTCGGCCTGTCCCTGGCGACCAATCTGCGCGCCCAGCATCTGATCCACAAAACCGTCTTTTCCATCGCCGCCTGGCTGCTCTTTGCCTTCCTTCTCGCCGGTCGTCACCAGCTCGGCTGGCGTGGACCGCGCTCGGTGCGCCTGACCCTGATCGGATTTGCCCTGCTCATCGTCGGCTTCTTTGGCTCCAAGGCCGTTCTGGAGATCGTTCTCCATGTCAACTGAGTGCCCATCCCCATGACGGCTTCAGGCGGCGTCAGTCACTCTTTGACGACCATGCTGTTGTGCATCGTCGGTTCCGCCTTTTTCTCGGCAGCGGAGACCGGCATCATGACCGCCAACCGCTATCGTCTGCGCCACCAGGCCAATCTCGGCAATCGTGCGGCGCAACGCATCCTCGACCTGCTCAGCGCTCCCGACCGTCTGCTCAGCCTGATCCTGATCGGCAATGCCGTGATGAACGTCATGGCCGGCTCGGCGGCGACCCTGCTCGGCCTGCGCCTGTCCGGCGACGCCGGTGTCGCCCTGTTTACCGGCGGCCTCACCCTGGTGCTGCTCATTTTCGGCGAAGTCGGCCCAAAAACTTATGCCGCCGCCCACCCCGAGCGTATCGCTTATCCCGCCGCCTGGCTGCTCAGCCTGCTACTGCCGCTGACGCGCCCCCTGGTCGACGCCGTGCAAGCGACTTCGGGCCTGCTCTTTCACTTCAAAAAGCCGCCCACCGCCGCACGTGAGGACCTGAACAGCGAGGAACTGCGCACCCTGGTGCACGAATCCGACATCCTGCCGAACCAGCGCCGCGGCATGCTCCTCGGCGTCCTCGACCTCGGTAGTATCCGCGTCAATGACATCATGATTCCGCGTCAGGAAGTCATCGGCATCGACATCAATGCCGAAGTCGACAGCATCGTCGAGCAGCTGCGCTCGGTCCAGCATACCCGCCTGCCCGTCTACAAGGGCGAGCTCAACAACTGCATCGGCGTTCTGCATATCCGCCACGCCACGCGTTTCCTCAACTCCGAACATCTGACGCGCGCCGAGATCCTGCAGCACGTGCGCGAACCTTACTATGTTCCGGAAGGCACTTCCTTGCCGGCGCAGCTGCGCAATTTTCAAAAGCGCAAGCAACGCCTCGGCCTCGTCGTCGATGAGTACGGCGACATCCAGGGCCTGGTGACGCTCGAGGACATCCTCGAGGAGATCGTCGGCGACTTCACCACCGACGGCAGCCCGACACCCTCCTTTCAGGCGCAGGCGGACGGCTCCTACCTGCTCGAGGGCAGTCTCGCCGTGCGTGAACTCAATCGCCGTCTGCAGTGGCATCTGCCCGTCGATGGCGCACGCACCCTCAGTGGCCTGATCATCGAGCACCTCGACATCATCCCGGAATTTCCTGTCTCCTTACGCATCGGCCCCTACATCATCGAAGTGGTGCAGGTGCGCGACAACACCGTCCGCAGCGTGCGCGTCTACCCGCTCATGGAGTCCACCGCATGACCGATCCTACCCTCGACCTCACCCTCGAGCTCCTGCGTCGTCCCTCACTGACGCCGGCAGACGCCGGCTGCCAGGAGATCCTGCGCGCACGCCTGGACAAGATCGGCTTCGTCTGTGAAGACCTACCCTTCGGCGCAGTCAGCAATCTCTGGGCACGACGCGGCCTGAGCGGTCCCCTGTTGGTCTTCGCCGGCCACACCGACGTCGTCCCCACCGGCCCCCTCGACGCCTGGCAGAGCCCGCCCTTCACCCCTTGCGTACGCGATGGACAATTGTACGGGCGCGGCGCAGCCGACATGAAGGGCTCCCTGGCAGCGATGGTCGTCGCCTGTGAACGCTTCTACGCCAGCCATCCACAAGCGCGCGGCAGCGTCGCCTTTCTGGTCACCAGCGATGAAGAAGGACAAGCCGTCGATGGCACCGTGCGCGTCGTCGAACAGCTGCGTCAGCGTCAGATCACGCCGGACTGGTGCATCGTCGGCGAACCCTCAAGCGATCAGCGCCTCGGCGATACCATCAAGGTCGGACGGCGCGGCTCGCTCAATGGCGTCCTCAAGGTGCTCGGTCGCCAGGGCCATGTCGCCTATCCGGAACGCGCCGACAATCCCATCCATCGCGCCCTGCCAGCGCTGAGCGAACTCGCCGCCACGGCCTGGGATCAGGGCAATGACGACTTTCCCGCTACCCGCCTGCAGATCTCCAATCTCCATGCCGGTACCGGCGCCAACAATGTCATCCCCGGTGCGATCGAGATCGTCTTCAATTTCCGTTTCAGCACCGCCATCGACGCCGACACCCTGCGCCAGCGCACCGCAGCCATCCTTGACCGCCATGGCCTGCGCTATGAACTGCAGTGGAGCCTGAGTGGCCTGCCTTTTCTGACCAGCGCCGGCCCCTTGCGTCAGGCCGTCATCGACAGCATCGTCGCAGGCCTCGGCTATACACCGGAGTGCTCGACCGCCGGCGGCACCTCGGACGGACGCTTTATCGCCACCCTCGGCACCCAGGTCGTCGAGCTCGGGCCGGTGAACCACAGCATCCATCAGATCGATGAACACGTCGCTGTCGCCGACCTCGACGCCCTCGCCCGTGTCTACGAGGACATCCTGCGGCGCCTCATCGCCTGACTCCAGCGCTCAGTATTTTTCACCGACCTCGCGCAGGCGCATCAGTCCTTCCTGGGCGACGGTGGCGATGAGGCTGCCTTGCTGACTGAAGATCTTGCCGCGGTTGATGCCGCGACCGCCAGCGGCGCTCGGTGAGTCCATCTGGTAGAGCAGCCAGTCATCCATGCGCAAGTCGCGGTGAAACCACATCGCATGGTCGAGACTCGCCGCCTGAATATTCGGCTGCATGAAGGAGACGCCGTGCGGCAGCATGGCCGTGCCCATGAGGGCAAAATCGGAAGCGAAGGCGAGCATGCTCTGATGCAGCAGGGGATCATCCGGCAGATCCGCCTGCGCCCGCATCCAATGATAGCGCTGCGCCGGCTGCGGCTGTGGCGCGAAGGGATTGATCGGATCGATGGGGCGGATCTCGATCGGTCTTTCACGCGCGAAAGCCTCGCGGATCTTCTCCGGCAGGAGATGGGCGATGCGTGCGCGCAATTCAGTTTCATTGACCAGGCCTTCCGGCGGCGGCACCTCCGGCATGTCCTCCTGATGATCGAGGCCATCTTCGGCGACGACAAAAGAAGCGGTCATGGTGAAGATGGGCTGACCATGCTGGATGGCCTTGACCTGGCGCGTCGCAAAACTGCGGCCATCGCGCAGACGCTCGACGAGATAGACGATAGGCGCGTGGATATCGCCAGCGCGCAGGAAATAGGCGTGCAGGGAATGCGCCCGCCGTCCTTCGACGGTACGCCCGGCGGCCATCAGCGCCTGGCCAAGCACCTGACCACCAAAGACGTTCCTGCCGACGATATTGCGGCTGGGGCCGCGATAGATGCCTTCTTCCAGACACTCAAGATCGAGCAACTGCAACAACTCGCGCATGACCAAGGACACTTCGTTTCTCCTGCTCCGACGGCGCCGCATGGCGCCGTCTCATGTCGAGCATAGCCTATCGCAGGATGGCTGCGGCAAGTGAGACTTTCAACGTTGCACAGCGATGCGCCAGACCTGACCATCGACGGCGTCCAGACTCAGGACATAGCGACCAGGCGGTAAAGCCTGTTGGGCCTGTCCAGGCAGACGGATCCAGGCCTTGGCGCCGACCGGACCGGTGATGCCGAAAGGACCGCGATGGATCTTCTGGTAGAGGTAGTCATTGACGTAGGACGAGGCCGGCAGATGCGCCAATTCGTCACCCGACCAGACCTCACAGATACGGCCGCTGGCATCGCGCAGACGGATGCGCAGGACCTGTGACGCCGCCTCCGGCGTACCGGCATCGACATAGGCGTGAAAACGCAATGCGCCGTCGCTCGCCAGCTGCACGGATCGCAGCGACCAATGATGATGCGTTGGACTCACCGGCCCCGGGTGAAAAGCGGAATAGACCGACCCGCGATAGTGATCATAGGTGCCGACGACAAAGACTACGGTGACGGCGGTAGCGAACAGCGCCAGGCGCCGTAGGGCCGGCGCAGCCAGAGGCAGGGGGCGATCACCCAGACACCAGTCATAGAGCGCTGGCGTACTCAAGGCCGGGCACCGTTGCCGCCACCAGGCGTCCATGGCATAAGCCCCGCCACCGGCAAAAAACAAGGCCATACCCATGGCAAAATTGCAGGCAGCCATCGTCCATTCATCGATACAGGTGGCCCCTTGCCAGCCAAACATCAGCATGAGCACGAAGGACAGGCCCACCGAACCGAGGGCGGCGAGACGCGTCGCCAGACCGAGCATGAGCATGAGGCCGACGACGAGTTCGAAGAGGCTGAAGACGATGACGCCGGCATAGAGGAGGACGAAATGCTGCAACATGTAGGAGATGAGATGATCGAGGCCGAACAGGGCGCCCGGCATCGCCGTCTGAAACTTGTACGCCATCCAGTGGCCACCACTCCAGGCGTCGAGCTTGGCCGGAGCATAGATGAAGCGGCGACTGCCGCCGCCCCAATAGATCCAACCCTGCACGAAGCGCAGCGGCAGCATGCCCCAGGCCCAGGCGGCTGGCGCCGCGATCGCGGTCGCCTCAGACTGACCTTGCCTCATCAATGTCCTCCTTGCCCGACAGGCGACGGTGCTGACGACCCTGCCGGCGGCTGCGACAAGGCCGGACCAAAACCATAGCGCGCCAGGATCTGTTGCGCCGGCGCCGAGGCGAGAAACTCGATCCAGGCACGCGCCGCCGCTGGATGCGGTGCCCCGTGAACGACAGCAGCGGCATAGGTGGCACGCACATTGTCGGCCTCGGGGATGTCGATATGACGGAGAGGATGCCCGATGCTTTCCTGAAACAGGGCTTCGGAGCGCCAGGTCACCCCGACATCGGCACGCCCCTGCATCAGCAGCATCGGCGTCTGACGGTGGTGGATCTCGGTGAGCATCGCTTCACCGGCGCTGACCTTGTCGTCATAGACGCTATGCGCCAGCGCCCTGCCACCAGCGTGCTCAAGCGACTGCCGGATCTGGCGCGCCACGCCTTCCCAGTGTGGATTCGGCAGCAGGACCCGCAGGCCCGGACGCGCCAGGTCATGCAGGCCGGTGACGTTGGCAGGATTACCGGCCGGCACCATCAGGGTCAGGGTGTTGCTGGCATAGGGCTGCACCGGCGCCTGCAACACACCTTCATCGACTGCCGCCTGCACCTTCTTCAAACCCGCGGCATAGACGTCGGCGTGCACGATCCAGCTCATGTTACCGACGGTGATGCGGCCACCCTTGCGGATCTGCTGCAGCAGACGGCCGGGCGGCAGGGTCTCGTAATAGATACGCCCGCGTAGATCCGGATGCAGCTCCGTGAAGGCGGCGACGAGAGGCGCCATGGCAAAAAAATAGTTGCCGCCGACAAAAATACTCAAGCCCGGATCGATGGGGTCGCCATGAAAGTCCGGCAGATTGTCGACTTCAGCGACGCTGAACTCCAAACCACGCTCCTGCACCGGATCGTTGGCATGCCCCTGCCAGGGTGGAAAAACGACACTGGCCGGCGCCGGGATGGGCGCCGCCACGGCTGACAGACAGAAGCCACAGAGGCCGGCGAACAAGCCGGCGAGGTATCGACTAGCGCGCATATTGGAACCCCGCCTGCTGCAGTTCGGGCAGGGTACCGACCACCCCCGGCGACAGCACGACATCCGGGATCAGGTGATTGGTCAACTCAGCTGCCAGCTGCTCATGCGCGAGGCCATCGGGATTGATGCCTTTGGCGAGCAGGGCGCCGCTGAGTTCCCAGATACCGTTATGACAGGCGATGAACACCACCCCACGCGCCTGCAAGGCGGGAATACTGTTGTCGGCAGGAGCATAGACGCCATCGACGGCCTCGATGGCCGCAGGATCGGCATGCAGGGCAGCACTGCTCTTGATCCAGGTGTTCGTCGCCAGCTCCGGCGCCAGATGGGACAGATATTTGTCCCACACCCAGGCGTCATACAGGGCCCAGTGCGCCGTGCCATGCGTCGCCGAGACGCAGAGAAAATCCGCATGCTTGAAGGAGAATACCTGCACATTGAGGCTGTTACGCATGAGATTGAGCCAGGGCCCCTTGAGATCGGTATGATCCCAGACCTGCTTATGCGCTCCGGCGTAGCGGATGAGTTCGCGCAGGGCCTGATGATCCCAATCAGCCTCATCCTGCAGGATCATCGGCACTTTCTTGAAATCGCGCCGCCGCGGCGTCGCGCGCAAGCGCCGATGCAGATCGGCCAGACTCGTCGCCGCGCTCGGCAACAGGCTGAGGCCATCCTCGTCCGTCTTCAGCGTGCCGGCGCGCGCCTGAGTAGCAACACCGGCGATCAGAATTCCCGCTCCCCAGAGCGCCTGTTTGAAAACCTCACGCCGACAGCCATCTGGCACATGCTGATCCATGGAACTTCTCCTTGACCTGGACATGACGGGTACCCCCATGGGTACACCCTCCTCACATCTTAGTCAAAGATCACTGTCATACCATGAAATTTGTGCGCAGAAACCGTCTCAGGTGCAAGTCGCCGCCTGCAACTCGGTCAAGGTCGGCGTCGTCAGGTTCGTGCCGCCGAAAACGTAGCGATAACCATCGACGGTCTGCACTTGATTGCCGCCCTGGGCATACACCGTCGTGCCCTGCGCCGGTGTGACAAACCAGGACAGCGCCTGCGAAGCGGTCGTCGCATTCGGCAGGATGATGCCGAACGTATCGCCATTGCTCAGGGTGACCTGGATGTCCGAGGCCCCTGTCGGCGCCGACCCTGACACGAGAACGAGATTCTGCAAAGGCGCATCGATCTGCTGACCGGTCGCCAGCAGATAGCAGTTCCGCCCCGGCGTGACCGTGCCATCGTCCTGCGACAAAAAGACATTGACCAGGCCATTGGGAGCGATATAGATATAGTCCTGCGTCGTCACCGCCGTGCCGTTGATGGTGGCCGTGTAAGACGCGCTGTACATGCCGGCGATGCTGACCGTCGTACCTGTCGCCACACTGACCACCGGTGGCACCGTGCTGGCAACTGTCCCGCGTCCACCGCTCCCCATATTGCAGCCCGCGAGGGCCACCCCGCAACACAGCAGAGCCGGCAAGCGCAGCATCCTCATGCTCTTTCCCCCTCCCTAGGTGACCGATTCCACGATCGGCATTTTCATCATTCTTATGGCTTCGACATCGCCGCCGATCCGGAATGCTAACACAAAGACGTGCCTGTTCTCGTCCAGACACATAATGCGAACACAAGCACGGCCGATCAGCTCAGGAGCGGCGGGAATTCTCCGCCGCATCCGACAGACGCAGATCCGGCCAAGCAGCGCGCAGATAGAGCAGCATCGACCACAAGGTCAGGATCACCGCCGCATAAAGGAGAAGATAGGAGAACCAGCCCCAGGCATCGAGTTGCAAGCGACCGGCGGCGTCATGCACAGGCGATTGCGCCAGCAGCAGGGTGATGGCCATCATCTGTGCCGCTGTTTTCAGCTTACCGATATAACTGACCGCGACGCTGGCACGCTTGCCGATCTCCGCCATCCATTCACGCAAGGCGGAGATAGTGATCTCACGCGCCACGATGACGATGGCCGGAATGGCCAGCAGCACCGAATGCTGGCCATCGACGAGGACGATGAGGGCCGCCGCCACCATCAACTTGTCAGCGACCGGATCGAGAAAACGCCCAAAAGCGGACGTCTGCTGCAAGGCGCGGGCGAGATAGCCATCCAGCCAGTCGGTCAGCGCCGCCAGGGCGAAAATAGCGGCACTGAAGCCAAAACGATGCGGCCAGCCCGAATAGACGACGAGCACGAGCACAGGAATACAGGCGACACGCAGCAGGGTCAGGATATTGGGAATATTCCATAGCGAGCGCCGCACCCTCAATCCTCCTCTGGGTGGCCGCGCAGAGCGGCATAGATCTGTGCCGCCAATCTTACACTGATTCCCGGCGTCATACTCAATTCACGCACCGAAGCGCGCTCTATTTCCTGCCACCCCCCCCAGTAAGCGAG
>JAKBFV010000043.1 GCA_021833365.1 Pseudomonadota bacterium
TTTCCCCCTGCCGCAGCTGCTCGATCCCGCTGGCGAGCATCACCCGATAATCCTGCAGAACACCGATATGACGCAGATCGAGGGTGTGGTTGAAGTTGCGCAGATTCTTGAACAGCGCCTCGAGCGGCGCACTGAGCGCCGCGATGGCGGCAACATTGGCCATGGCCGAGCTGCCCTTGAGGGTGTGCAGGGCACGCAACAAGGCGTCGCTGGGATGCGAAGTGTCGTCCTGCTGCAAAAAGCCCTGCAGGGTGTCGAGGTGCGTACTCGCTTCGGAGACAAAAATCTCGAGCAGCAAGGGATCGAGCACCATCTCCGGTATCGCCGGTATCGCCGGTAGCGACACATCCGACACATCCGGCATGTCCGGTAGCGGTGCCAGTTCGAGATCATCGGGCACGACTGCGGCAGCCTCGATCACCGCTTCATCATCATCTGCCTCACTGCTCACCGCCGAATCGACAGCGCTGGCCAATTGCACCGGATCGAGGGCCTCGCCCCGGGTCAAGGCGAGAGCAGAGCGCATCAGCGGGCCGGTGTCGACTTCTGGCGCCACACCCTGACGATAACTCTCCACCAATGGCGGAATGACAGCCAGAACTTCCGAGATCAGATGCACCATCACCTGGGTGGGCGGCAAGGCGCCATCCATGATGCGATTGAGCATATTCTCGATCGACCAGGAGAGCTCGCCGATAACGCGTGCGCCGACCATACGTCCGGAGCCTTTGAGCGTATGGAAGCCACGGCGAAACTCCTTGAGCGCAGCGACATCGGAAAAATCAGCCGCCCACTGCGGGAAATACTCGGCGATGCTCTGCAACACCTCTTCCGCTTCTTCGATGAAGATGTCGCGGATCTCTTCGTCGGCATCGAAATCATCAACCGGCATTTCGATCAGTACCGGCACCATGGGTTTACTGGTCGGAGCGGTATTGATGATGCCCCCGCCCATCACCGCCGGAGCTGGTGCTGCTGCCGCCTCCAGCTCAACTTCGTCAGCGCGCTCATCGGCACTCAGCAGCGCCTCGTCAGCAGTGATCGCATCGTGCGGCTCTGCCGTCAAAGGCTCAGGCTCAAACTCAGCCACTTCCTCCAGCTTAATCTCATCGGGGAGTTCGACTGCCTTCAGTAGCGCCTCGTCAGCAGCGCTCGCATCGTGCGGCTCTGCCGTCAAAGGTTCAGGCTCAAACTCAGCCACTTCCTCCAGCTCAAACTCATCGGGGAGTTCGACTGCCTTCAGTAGCGCCTCGTCAGCAGCGCTCGCATCGTGCGGCTCTGCCGTCAAAGGTTCAGGCTCAAACTCATCGGGGAGTTCGCCTGTACTTGGCAGTGCCTCGTCATGCTCCGGCAACAGAGCCTGCAGCTGCGCTTCCATGCTCTCCGTCGATTGCTGGGTGATCTCCGATGGCACGTCGAGATCTTCCCAGGCATCAGGCTCACGGTCAGCCTCGATAGCGAGATCCGGCGCTGCATCTGACGAAAGCTCGACAGCCTCCGTCGTCTCACTCAGCATGGGCTGGATATGCAGGTGCGACAGAGCCTTTTCCGCCATATCGAGGGGGGCGGGATTCTCGCCACCACCATGCGCCAGGTGCTCGAGGTAGTATTCGATACCGGCGATGGCATCGGCCAGAGTATCCATTTCCGACCAGTCCGGGCGCGGTGCATCGGAGAGCAGACGCTCCTGCACATAATGGCCGAGGATGTTGAGCAGGCCGGCCGGACGATGCAGGCCGAGAATCTCGAGTCCACCGCGCACGCCCGCGAACAGCCCCGGCAAAGGCTGGATATGGCTGGCATTCCACTGCGCATTGATATAAGCGATGACGGCGTCTTTGGCCTGTTCGAGAGCACTGCGCGACTCACGCAGAACCGCCTCCTGCGCCTCCGACAACTCGGCACGCATGTCCTGATGCATCAGATCATCGAGACGTAGGCCGACACCGACCTGCTCTTGCACATACCCGTGCAAAGACGCTTCGACGAAGAGCAGGGCACCGGCGACGTCCATGAGGCGACCTTCATCGACGTGGCCGTCCTGAACGATGTGCTCGATCACCTCGATCTGATCGAGGACGATACGCCGCTGCTGCCCGAGGCCGAGGACACCGATGGTGTCAGCGACCTGTCGCAAGGTCGGCGTCAGGGCTTCGAGTTCGGTATTGTTACGCTGTGCCGAGCGCACGAAGACGTCGAGGGTGTCCTTGACCCGCGCCAGCTCCTCTGACAAGGCTTCAACCACCGAGCGTAGAGCCTCACCATCCGGGCCGGCCATGCGTGCACGCTCGGCATCGAGATGGGCCTCACTGGGCAGCGATTCGCTCAGGCGATAGCGCTGCCGCACCGTATCGATGCGAGGTGTACCGGTCTGCGCCTTGGCGACAAAGTAGAGGATATTTTTCAGCAGATCCTGCGGTGGCGTAAACCCGCCCTCTTCGATGAAGCGCTTGATCTGGCGATCGGTCTGTCCAAGCAGTGCCTTGACCGTGGCGCTGAGATCGACGCCGCGACCATTGAGAGCCTCGACCAGGGCGCCGGCCACTTCCCACAGTTCATCAGCGCCACTGCGCGCCGACAGCCGTCCGAGATGGTCGAAGACCTTGAGCATGCTCTGCAGATGACGATCGCCGGGAGCGCGCCTCAGGGTATCGAGCAGTGCCATCTGGTAGGCGTGGCGCAGACGGCGCAGCTGCACCTGTTGACCGAGATCCGGGCGGACGCCGGTATGGGCGGGCAGATCGCGGCGTGCCGAGGCGAGATCCGGCTTGAACAAGGCGGTCTCAGTGAGCAGGGGCTCATTGCGTGCGCGCCGCAGATCATTGAGCAGATCCATCAGCACCATGGGCATGTCACGCCCCGAGCTCTTGATGCGATCGAGATAGGCGGGAACCTGCAGCATGGCGCGCATCAGGACTTCATGGCCATCCTCGACCTTGCTGACCTGGCCTTCGAGCAGAGCCAGACATAGGGCTTCCATCTCTTCCGCCAGCAGAGCGGCGCCATAGAGCTCGACCATCTGCAAGGTGCCATGGATCTGATGCAGATAGGCGAGACAAAAGCGCAGCCGTGTCGAATCACCGCTGTTTTCGACATAGGCCTCGAGCGCTTGGCGCGCCTGGCGCAAGGTTTCCTCGATCTCGCCCTTGACCCAGTCCAAGGCCACGATATGGTGCTGTTGCTCGGTCATGCTCGTCCTCGTGACACTCAAATTCTAGGGAGCGGGCCGTAGCCCGGCGCCGGTTTTATGGATGAGCCAGCCGGCGTCTGTACGCCAGCACGCCGCGATTTTCCACCCTCTCGACGTCATCGTGCCGCCAGTCGAGCATCTCATTGACCCCGAGCACCAGAAGCCCTCCTGGCGCTAGCCGGCGTATCAGTTGATGAACGATGTCGCGCTTGCGGAAGCGGCGGAAATAGATGAGCAGGTTCTGACAGAAAATGACGTCCATATCCTGCAGGGGCACCGCTTTCAGATCGAGCACATTGATCTGCACAAAGCACAGACGATCACGCAAGGGCGCCTTGATCTGACCACGTTCCTCGTCGAGTGTATCGACATAGTCCTGTTGCCAGGAGGGCGGCAAGGCGCGCAGACGGCGCGTTCCGTAGATGCCCTGGCGCGCCCGCGTCAGCGCCGGTCGACTGACATCGCTGGCGGTGACTCCCCAGGAGATGCGCCGCCCCGACGCCAGCACCAGTTCGTCGGTGAGCATGGCCAGGGAATAGGCCTCCTCGCCGGTGGCGCAACCGACGCTCCACAGCTGTATCTGGCGCAAACCCGGCTGACGCAGGAGTTCACGCAGATGCTCGGTGACACAATCGAAAGACGGCTGATGACGCAAGAACGAGGTTTCCTGCACGGTCAAGCGATCGACGAGCACCGACCATTCCGGCTCCGAAGCCCAGCCAGCGCTCTGCAGTCGGGCGTAATATTCACCGAAATCGTCGAGACCGATCTCACGCATGCGCAAGCCTAAGCTCGTCAGAAAAAACGAGCGCCGCGCTGCGTCGACGGTGATGCCGACGCGCTCCTCGATGAGCGCTTTCCAGAGTTCAAACTCCTCATCGCTCATCGGTCGCAATGGCGTCGACTTCCAGTGCACCTTGCTCATGGGGGCCTCAGCCAGCATGGAGCCCTATTCCCTTATAGGCTCTCGGGCAGCTTGAAGCCTGCAACCGAGTGCCGCAGGTCATTGGCCATCTCTGCGAGATTACCGATCGAGCGCGCCGTCGCGATGGTCCCTGCCGTCGTCTGCGAGGTGATCTCCTGAATCACGTTCATGGTGTTGGAGATATGACCCGCCGAGGCTGCCTGTTGGCGCGCCGCATTGGAGATGTTCTGGATCAGGTCGGCGAGGCTGCGCGACACGCTCTCGATCTCCTCGAGGGCGACGCCGGCGTCCTGCGCCAGACGTGCACCACGCACCACTTCCGAAGTCGTCTGCTCCATGGAGATGACGGCTTCGTTGGTGTCGGTCTGAATCGTCTTCACCAGCTGTTCGATCTGTTTGGTGGCGTTGGCGGAGCGCTCGGCGAGGCGCTGCACTTCGTCAGCGACGACGGCGAAACCGCGACCGGCATCACCGGCCATGGACGCCTGAATAGCGGCATTGAGCGCCAGAATGTTGGTCTGGTCAGCGATGTCGTTGATCAGCGACACGATGTCGCCGATCTCCTGTGAGGACTCACCGAGACGCTTGATGCGCTTGGCGGTCTCCTGGATCTGTTCGCGGATGTTGTCCATACCCTCGATGGTGCGCTGCACCACCTCGGCGCCCTTATGGGCGATGGCCACCGAGCGCTCGGCGACGACCGCCGACTCCGCCGCATTCGAAGACACCTGATCGATCGACACCGCCATTTCATTGACCGCTGCCGAGGCGCCGGCGATTTCCTGGGCCTGATGCTCGGAAGCTTCGGCCAGATGCATGGCCGTCGCCTGCGTTTCCTGTGCCGCTGCCGACACCTGCACCGCCGTCGAGTTGATCGTCGACACCAGGGCGCGCAGCTGGTCGATGGAGTAGTTGATCGAGTCGGCGATGGCACCGGTGAAGTCTTCGGTCACCGTCGCCTGCACGGTGAGGTCACCATCGGCGAGATCACCGAGTTCATCGAGCAGACGCAAAATAGCGCTCTGGTTGCGCTGATTCTCGAGCTCACCCTGCTCGGCGCGCTGACGCTCACGCTCACGCCCTTCCGCTTCATGCAGACGCGCCTGCCGTGAACGCTCACCATAGAGCAGGGCACTGCTGAGCATGAAGAAGACGAAGGAGATGATGGCGACGGCGTAGTAGAAGGTGTTGGAGGCACCCTCACCGACACGCTTGGCCAGGGTCGTGGTCACTTCCAGCAGATGACTCGAGTCCTTGAAGATGGCCGCCGACGCCTGGCGCACCTGGAAGAGTTCGGGTGAGGTGGCGAGAATCTCGTTCGCCGACTTGTTCACCGACTCATCGAAGAGCTTGGAGATCTCGTTGAGCGAATCGATCGCCTCGGGGTTGCTAACGCGCTCGATCTTGAGGATGGGATCACCATTCTTCATGCCATTGAGGACGCGCGAGAAACGAGCCGTATCACGACCGAAGTCATTGGCGGCGACCACGGCGTCATCACCACCGTCGAGCATGGCGCGCACCGAGCGCAAAATACGTTCGGCCAGTACCGATTGCTGTTTGGCGATGGCGATCTGACGCGCACTGGCATTCGACTTGAGCATACCGTCGATGACATTGTCATACTCCGCCTGCACGTCGGGCAGACTGTCGGTCAGGGTATTGGCCAGTTCATAGAGGTTGCTCACCGCATCCTCGCCCTGCAGCACGATCTCGGCGTTGCCCGAGACCGGACGCCAGACCGTCTCGACGTCACGCATATCGGGGCGGTTGGGATCGCGGTATTTTTTCAGCTCGTTCCAGCGCACTTGAAAATCGGTACGCGCTTCGTCGAGCAGGCCGAAGGCGTCGTCATTACCGCTGGCCGCCTCGGAAGCATTTTTGGCGATGGTCTGCGACAGCACGCGCAATTCAGCGGCGTGCATGATGGCCATACGCGATTTGTCCGAATGGACGAAGATGAAGACGACGGAGGACACGGTCAGAAGTGCAAAAAACCCGATGCTCGCCCACAAGATCGTCGTCGACCGGCTCTCCATGGCCAGATCACGCATCTGTTCGAAAGATTGACGCGAGAAATAGGCTTTGAGACGGGACCAGTCGATCGCTCGTATTTTTTCGCGGAATTCATCGATCTTCATCAATTCGGGCCTCCGGCCATCCACCATACATTGTTATGCGATGACGCCATCATCGTCATCCTTTCGTTGTTTCTGCGCTCACGCGACCGCCGCCTGCATGAAGGCAGGCTCACTCACCAGGCGATGCAGACTGAAAATATGCCAGTCCACACCCTCACGCCAAAAAGCCCCCTGCAGATAAGGCTGCAGACTGCGCGCCACCAGGGCGGATGCTTGCTCGCGATAGTCGCGCACCGGGAAGTGCTGCATGCCGAAGACCTCGTCGACGATGAGCCCGGAAAAAACATCCCCCATATCGACCACCAAAACCCGCCGCCGCGCCTCCGGCACCTGTGAACTCTGCTGGAAATAGTGCGGCAGATCCATCACCGGTAGCAGCCGACCGCGCACATTGGCCAAGCCGCGCATCCACGGCTTGACGCCAGGAACGGCGGTATAGCGCGGTATCGGCAACACTTCCGTGACTTCCCCCATGGTGGCGACGAAATGCTGACCGAGCAGGCGAAAGCCGATGCCGCTCCATTGGTCGAGCACCTCGCCCTGCACCAGCGTGCCACGGGCGCGTTGGCGAGAGCGTTCAGCGTATTCGAGCAGTTTGAGAAAGCCGCGCGCTGACATGGCCGATCCTAGTGCAGATACTGCGCCATCGTTTGCAGCAGGATCTGCTCTTCGATAGGCTTGGTCAGATAGTCGCGCGCACCCTGGCGCTTGCCCCAGACACGGTCAGTTTCCTGATCCTTGGTGGTGACGATGATGATGGGGATATGGGCGGTATCCTCGCCCTTGGTCAACTGCCGGGTCGCCTGGAAGCCATTGAGTCCGGGCATGACGACATCCATGAGGATCAGATCAGGCAGTTCGGCACGCGCCATCGCCACCCCGTCAGCGCCATTGCTGGCCTCCAGCACCTGATGCCCGTGTTTTTCGAGAATCTCACGAAAACGGTAAGTTTCCGTCGGAGAGTCATCCACTATCAAAATTCGCGCCATAAAATCACCATCATGCGGCCACAGCGGCCAGGAGCCTATCGATCATTCACGGTTGTACTTTTGCGACATGCTGGCGGATCGCGCCGAGCAATTCTTCACGACTGAAGGGCTTGGTCAGATACTCGTCGGAGCCGACGATGCGCCCTTTGGCCTTGTCGAAGAGACCATCCTTGCTCGACAACATGATCACCGGCGTCGACTTGTAAGCACTGTTGTTTTTGATCAGCGCACAGGTCTGATAGCCGTCGAGACGCGGCATCATGATGTCGACAAAGATGATGTCAGGATGGGTATCAGCGATCTTGGCCAGCGCATCGAATCCATCCGTCGCCGTGACGACCGTGCAACCCGCCTTCTGCAGCAGCGTTTCCGCCGTGCGACGAATGGTCTTGGAGTCATCGATGACCATCACCTTGAGACCCTCGAAATTCTCTTCCATCTTTGAGCTGCCTTGTCATTCTTCCCGGACGCCTGGGCCAGGCGAGTGCCCCCGCAGACGAATCGACCATGCCGATCCGCTGGAGCAAACTCCCTACTTTTAGCACAGATTGCCGGCGCATTCCACTTTAGCCATCCATCAAGTGCACGCTGCCAGCATTAAAAACACAAGGACTTAGCCGATTCTGCTGATCCACTGTGCAAGGTGCAGCAAAGCTCCCATGCCTATGCTAGCATGCTGCTGTTCCTGTCCCTGGAAAGACGAAGATGTTGAGCGTATCGCGACACCTCTTGCTGTGGTCCAGCCTACTGCTCTGCCTCACGGCCGCTGCCGATGACAACGCCCGTCACTGGTACCGCTATTACGACGACCACCATCAAGCCATCCTCTCCGACACCCTCGACGAGTCGGCGCTCAAACATGGTTATCAGGTTCTCGACACCAATATGAACGTCATTCGCGACGTACCGCCGCCACCCGACGCCGCCGAGCTGGCGCGGCGTCAGCAGATCGCCGACCAGACCAAGGCTGACGCCCGCCTGGTCTCGCTCTATGGCAGCTCCGCTGATGCGCAACGACAGCTGCAAAATCACGTCGAATCCCTGCAGGCAAGCATCGACATCAAGCAAGGCGCCCTGCAGCGAGCGATCGCCGAACAGAATCAGGAAACCGCCAAAGCGGCCAATTATGAACGCACCGGCAAGACCGTCCCCACCTTTCTGCTCAAACATATCGCCGATGACCAGCAGCAAGTGCAGGCTTTGCAGACCGACATCAGCCACCTGCAACAAAGCATCCAGAACACCCGCGACACCTACGGCAAGATCATCGCCCGCCTACGCTTCATCGAGGCCCATCAGGCGACCAGCAACGCCAGTTCGTCACCCAGCCCGACGAGTTCACCATAGCGTTGGCGCAAAAGCGCAGGATCCAAGGCCAGCGCCGTAAAGATGCCGGGCGCCGCCCAGTCACCCGGCTGCTCGGACAGGCCGCCGGCATCGGTGCCGCGCACCATGATCAGGGCTAGATGCACGAGCAAGGCTTGTTCAGACAAGGGATCCTGTTGCAAGGGCAGTTGCTGACCAGCGATACCCTCGACGATATCGCGCGGGAAACGCCAGCGTCCCGCCAATTCGGCCGCCGCCGCGACACTGGTGAACCCAAGGACGTTCATCTCGGCGACGAAGCGATCTTCACCTTCATCGATGAGACGTGCCACCGCCTGTGCTGCCGGCGCATCGGCGACGGCCAGGAGCAGCTGACCAACATTGTGCAAAAGCCCGACGGTGAAGGCGAGATCGGGGCTGCGCCGGCAAAGCTTGGCCAGCCAAGCGGCGGTCGAAGCGACACGAAAACTACGCCGCCAGAACATCTTCATGTCGATGCCTGGCAGTTGCCTGAACTGTCCGGCCAGACCGCAAGCCAGCACCAGGGTGCGCAAGGTATTGAACCCGAGCATCATGACGGCATCGGCGATGCTCGCCACCTTGCGACTACCACCATAAGCCGGTGTATTGGCGAGGCGCAAGACCTTGGCGGCGAGCGCCGGATCATGGGAGATCTTCTCAGCCAGCTGGTCGATGTCGGCATCCGGATCTTCAAAACTCAGGATCAGCGATTGCACCACATCCGGCACGGCGGGTAATTGCGTACTGGCTTGCAGCAGGCTTTCCAGGTCACTCACGAAGACAGCTCCTTTTTAGGCACGGGACCGGCCCTTTTCATCATGAGCCTAGTCGCCAGAAGCGCCAGCGGCGAGCCTCTAACGCAAAAAAAGTTGATAAGCCGGGTTGTCGGTTTCTTCCTGATACTCATAAGCGATGCCGGCGAGGCGCTGCAGTAGTTCGGCACGCGAACACTGCCCGAGTTGCAAACCGACCAGAACCCGGCCAAAGGCGTCACCATGGTTGCGGTAGTGAAACAAGGAGATGTTGAAATCGCTACCCAGTTCCTCGAGAAAACGCAACAGAGCGCCCGGGCGCTCGGGGAACTCGAAACGGAAGATCAGCTCATCTGCGAGTCCGGCGTGGCCACCGACAAGGTGCCGGATGTGCAGGGTTGCCATCGCATCATCGGACAGGTCATGCACGCTCAAACCTTGCTGCTGCAGCGAGGCCAGTACCTCCTGGCGCTCCTGCTCACCGCGGCGCAGCTGCAGACCGACGAAGACGTGCGCCATACCCGGTCCGGCATAGCGATAGTTGAATTCGGTGATGTTGCGTCGCCCGAGGGCCGCACAGAAGGCATGAAAGGAGCCGGCCTGTTCAGCGATGCTGACCGCCAGCATGGCCTCACGCCGCTCGGCAAACTCGGTGCGCTCAGCGATATGGCGCAGACGATCGAAATTGATGTTGGCCCCAGAGTCCACCGCCACCAGCGCCAAAGCGCGGCCGGCGTGCATCTCGCCATAGCGCTTCAGGCCGGCCAGGGCGAGAGCCCCGGAGGGCTCGGCGATCGAGCGCGTATCTTCGAAGATGTCCTTGATCGCGGCGCAGATCTCATCGCTGCTGACACGGATCATGGCGTCGACATGACGCTGCGCGAGCTGGAAAGGCAGAGCACCGACCTGCGCCACGGCGACGCCATCGGCGAACAGACCGACGTGATCGAGACGCACGCGCTCCCCAGCGGCGAGTGCCGCCGACATGCAGGCGGAGTCTTCCGGCTCGACGCCGATGACCTGGATCTCGGGACGCACATACTTGATGTAGGCGGCCATGCCGGCGATCAATCCACCGCCACCGACAGGAACGAAGATGGCATGCAGAGGCCGCGCATGCTGACGCAGGATCTCCATGGCGACCGTACCCTGACCGGCGATGACCTCGGCATCATCGTAAGGATGGATATAGGTCAGTCCGGCTCGCTCCACCAGACCCTGCGCCCAGCGCGCCGACTCGTCGAAACTGTCGCCGTGCAGGACGACCTCGGCGCCTCTTTGGCGTACCGAGTTGACTTTGATGTCGGGGGTCGTCTGCGGCATGACGATGGTCGCCTTGCAGCCCAGGCGTTGCGCTGCCAGTGCCACCCCCTGCGCGTGATTGCCGGCAGAAGCACAGATGACCCCGCGTGCCAGCTGTTCCGGCGTCAACTGCGCCATGCGGTTGTAGGCACCGCGCAATTTGAACGAAAAAACCTCCTGCAGATCCTCGCGCTTGAGCAGAATCGTGTGCCCGAGGCGCCGCGACAGGACCGGCATGGGATCGAGCGCCGTCTCGCGCGCGACTTCATAGACGCGGGCGCGCAATATCCCCTTGACCACCTCATCGCTCGTCATCGACCGTCCTCCGCAAAAGCGCCAATGTAGCACGCCCATCTGCCGACCCGGCAGTATCAAGGCTATAATCGGCAGGGAATCAGGATCAGGATATCGACCATGCAGGTACAAGATGCGCGCAAACTCGCCGTCGCCCGGGCAGCCCTCGCTTATATTCCCGCCGGCGAGGTCATCGGCGTCGGCACCGGCAGCACCGCCAATTTCTTCATCGACCTGCTGAAGAGCGAGCGTGTCGACATCGCCGGTGCCGTCGCCAGCTCACAGGCCAGCGCCGCGCGCCTGCACGCACATGGCTTCGACGTCCTTGAACTGAACGACGTCGATGCCCTGAGCGTCTATGTCGATGGTGCCGATGAGTTCGATCCGCGCCTGTGTCTGATCAAGGGCGGCGGTGCCGCCCTCACCCGCGAGAAGATCGTCGCCGCCGCCAGCCGCCGCTTCGTCTGCATCGTCGATGACAGCAAGCGCGTCGACGTCCTCGGTCAGTTCCCTCTCCCCATCGAAGTTTTGGCCATGGCGCGCTCCTACGTCGCACGCGAGCTGGTCAAACTCGGCGGACATCCGATCTACCGCGAAGGCGTGGTCACCGACAACGGCCATCAGATCCTCGACGTCTGGGGCCTGCACATCAGCGACCCCGTCGCCCTCGAAGCGCGCCTCAACCAGATCGACGGCATCGTCTGCAACGGCCTGTTCGCGCAGCGCCCGGCTGACGTCGTCCTGATGGCCGACGCCACCGGCGTGCACACCCTGCTCAGGCCGGATCAGCGCGCAGCGTCGTCATCGGCACACGCACCCAGCCTTCCATGAGTACGCGCGCGCTGCGGCTCATGCTCACCCGGTCGACCTGCCAGCGTCCATCGCGCTGACTGACCTGGGCGCCGACGCGCAAAGTGCCGGAAGGATGGCCAAAACAGACCTGCTCGCGCGCGCCGCCCCCGGCGGCACGGTTCACCAGCGTCCCGGGTATGGCCGCCGCCGCGGCGATGGCCACCGCCGCCGTACCCATCATGGCATGATGCAGCTGCCCCATCGACATCGCCCGCACCAGCAGATCGATCTCGTCGGCACGGATGTGACGCCCGCTCGAAGAGATGAAGGCCGCCGCTGGCGCGACGAAGGCGAGTTTGGGGGTATGCTGGCGCGTCGCCGCCTGCGCGAGCGTGTCGATCAAACCCATGCGCAGAGCGCCATGCGCGCGCAGATTCTCCAGGCGCGCCAGGGCGGCAGGATCGCCATTGATCGCCGACTGCAGTTCGCAGCCGCTGTAGCCGAGATCGGCGGCAGCGACGAAAATGGTCGGAATGCCGGCATTGATCAAAGTCGCTTCGATGCGTCCGAGGCCAGGCACCTCGAGTTCATCGACGCAGTGTCCAGTGGGAAAGATGGCGCCGACCGCCTCACCATCGTCGGCACCGGGATCGAGAAAGTCGAGCACCACCTCCGCCGCTGGAAAGGTGACGCCATCAAGCTCGAAGTCGCCGATCTCCTGCACTTGACCGGCACGCATGGGCACGTGGGCGATGATGGTCTTACCGATGTTGGCCTGCCAGATGCGCACCTCGGCGATGCCATCGACGGGAAGATGCTCGCCGGCGACGAGACCGGCACTGATGGCGAAGGGGCCGACCGCCGCCGACAGATTGCCGCAGTTGCCGCTCCAGTCGACGAGGGCGCGATCGATGCTGAGCTGGGCAAATAGATAGTCGACGTCATGGCCAGGGCGCTGGCTGCGATCGACGATGACCGCCTTGCTCGTGCTCGACGAGGCGCCGCCCATACCGTCGATCTGCTTGCCGTAAACGTCGGGGCTGCCGATCACGCGCAGGAGCAGGGCATCACGCAGGGCGCCCGGTACCTGGGCCGCCGGTGGCAGATCCTGGCGGCGGAAGAACACCCCCTTGCTGGTGCCACCGCGCATATAGGTAGCGGGAATACGTATCTGTGCTGTTTCGGGCATCGTTCACGTCCTCAGTGTGCGGGTACGACGGGCGCAACCGCCCCCGTATCCATCGCCGCAAGAAAGTCGTCGGCGAAGCGCTGCAGCACCCCACCGGCCTCATAGATTGACACCTCTTCGGCAGTATCGAGACGACAGCGCACCGCCACTTCGATCACCTCGCCTTGCCGGCGTTCGATGCGCAAGGTCAGCTCGGCGCCGGGTTGACGGGCACCGCTGACGGTGAAGCTCTCGCTGCCGTCGATGGCCAGCGTATGACGATCCTGCCCGGGCATAAACTGCAGCGGCAGGACGCCCATGCCGATGAGATTGGTGCGGTGGATGCGCTCGAAGCCTTCCGCGACGATGGCCTCGACACCGGCGAGGCGCACGCCCTTGGCCGCCCAGTCGCGCGAGGAGCCCTGACCATAGTCGGCGCCAGCGATGATGATCAGCGGCTGCTTGCGCTGCATATAGGTCTCGATCGCCTCCCACATGCGCGTCACCCGCCCCTCTGGTTCGATACGCGCCAGAGAACCCTGGATCACCTGTCCCTGGTCGTCACGCACCATTTCGTTGAACAGCTTGGGATTGGCGAAGGTGGCACGTTGTGCGGTGAGATGATCGCCGCGGTGGGTGGCGTAGGAGTTGAAGTCCTCCTCCGGCAAGCCCATGGCGGCGAGATACTCGCCCGCCGCCGAATCAGCGAGAATGGCGTTCGATGGCGACAGATGATCGGTGGTGATATTGTCACCGAGCACCGCCAGGGCGCGCATGCCGCGCAGGCTGCGCTCACCCGCCAAGGCACCTTCCCAATAGGGTGGCCGGCGGATATAGGTGCTGCGCGGGCGCCAGTCATAGAGCGGTGCAACGGCGCTGGCGGCAGCATCCTGATGCTCGAACATCGGGATATAGACCTGTCGGAACTGCTCCGGCTGCACGGCGGCGGCGACGACGGCGTCGATCTCGGCGTCGCTCGGCCACAGATCCTGCAGGCGAATATCACGCCCCTGATGACGACCGAGGACATCGCGCTCGATATCCAGGCGTATGGTGCCAGCGATAGCGTAGGCGACGACCAAAGGCGGCGATGCGAGGAAGGCCTGCTTGGCATAGGGATGGATGCGACCATCAAAATTGCGGTTACCGGAGAGCACCGCCGTCGTATACAGCTGCCGATCGATGATCTCCTGCTGGATCTCAGGTGCGAGCGCCCCGGACATGCCATTGCAAGTGGTGCAGGCGAAGGCGACGATGCCGAAGCCGAGGGCCTCGAGATCCTCTTTGAGGCCCGCCGCCTCGAGATAGAGAGCCACCGTCTTGGAACCTGGCGCCAGCGAACTCTTCACCCAGGGCTTGCGCTGCAATCCCAGGCGCCGGGCATTGCGCGCCAGCAGGGCGGCGGCGATGACGTTGCGCGGATTGCTGGTGTTGGTGCAACTGGTGATGGCGGCGATGATGACGGCGCCATCGGGCATCTGTCCGGGGATTTCCTGCCAGGGGGCAGCGATGCCGCGTGCCGCCAGCTCATCGGTCGGCAAGCGCTTGTGCGGGCTCGAAGGCCCTGCCATGTTGCGCACCACACTCGCCAGATCGAAACGCAACACACGCTCGTAGACGACCTGCCCGAGGCTGGCCGCCCACAAGCCGGCGTGCCGGGCGTAGATCTCGACCAGGCGCACCTGTTCGTCGCTGCGACCGGTCAGACGCAGATAACTCAAGGTCTGCTCATCGATGGCGAACATCGCGGCCGTCGCGCCATACTCCGGTGCCATGTTGGAGATGGTGGCGCGATCACCGAGACTGAGAGCCGCCACACCGGCGCCAAAGAACTCGAGATAGGCACCCACCACCTTGTTCTGGCGCAGAAACTCAGTCAAGGCCAGCACCACATCGGTGGCCATGATACCGGCGCCGGGACGGCCCTGCAGCTCGACGCCGACGATGTCCGGCAGGCGCATCCAGGAAGCGCGGCCGAGCATGACGCTCTCGGCTTCGAGGCCGCCGACACCGACGGCGATGACGCCGAGGGCATCGACGTGCGGTGTATGACTGTCGGTGCCGACCAGGGTGTCGGGATAGGCCAGTCCGGCGACGGCGTGCACCACCGGCGACATGCGCTCGAGGTTGATCTGATGCATGATGCCGTTGCCGGGCGGAATCACCTCGACGTTCTTGAAAGCGGCGCGCGTCCAGTCGATGAAGTGAAAGCGGTCCTCGTTGCGGCGATCTTCGATGGCGCGATTCTTGGCGAAGGCCTGCGCATCGTCGCCACCGCACTCGACGGCGAGGGAATGATCGACGATGAGCTGCACCGGCACCACCGGATTGACCAGGGCGGGATCACCGCCGCGCGCGGCGATGGCATCGCGCAGTCCGGCGAGATCGACGAGGGCGGTCTGCCCGAGGATGTCATGACAGACGACGCGCGCCGGAAACCAGGGAAAGTCGCGATCGCGGCGCCCTTCGACGATCTGACGCAGACAGTCGTCGAGGATCGCCGGATCACAGCGACGCAGCAGGTTCTCGGCGTGTACGCGCGCCGTGTAGGACAGACGCTCCCAGGCACCCGGCTGCAGATTTTCGACGGCAGCGCGGGCGTCGTAATAGTCGAGATCCGTCCCCGGCAGGGCTTTACGATACGCTTCGTTCATCAGCGACGATCTCCGAGAGGGACAAATACCTGATCTTCCGGCCCGGTATACTCAGCGCTCGGACGGATGATCTTGCCATCAGCGCGCTGTTCGATGACGTGTGCCGACCAGCCACTGGTGCGGGCGACGACGAAGAGCGGGGTGAACATCGCCGTCGGCACGCCCATCATGTGGTAGCTGACGGCGCTGAACCAGTCGAGGTTGGGAAACATCTTCTTGATCTCCCACATCACCGCCTCGAGGCGCTCGGCGATGTCGAACATCTTGGTATGCTTCTGTTCGACGCTGAGCTGACGTGCCACTTCCTTGATCACCTTGTTGCGCGGATCACTGACGGTGTAGACCGGATGGCCAAAGCCGATGACCACTTCCTTGCGCGCGACGCGCGCACGGATGTCAGCTTCCGCCGCATCCGCATCGTCATAGCGCTTCTGAATCTCAAAAGCGACCTCATTGGCGCCGCCGTGCTTGGGACCGCGCAGGGCGCCGATGGCGCCGGCCACCGCCGAATGCAGGTCGGAGCCGGTGCCGGCGATGACGCGGGCGGTGAAGGTCGAAGCATTGAACTCATGCTCGGCGTAGAGGATGAGAGAGGTGTGCATCGCCCGCACCCAACTCGCTGGCGGCACGCGGCCATGCAATAGATGCAGGAAGTGTCCGCCGATGGAGTCGTCGTCGGTCTCCACCTCGATACGCCGGCCGTGATGACTGAAGTGATACCAGTAGAGCAGCATCGACCCGAGACTGGCCATCAGATGATCGGCGATGTCGCGTGCACCAGCGGCGGCGTGATCTTCCTTTTCCGGCAACAGACAGCCGAGGACCGAGACCCCGGTGCGCAGGACATCCATGGGATGGGTCGCTGCCGGCAGCTGCTCGAGAGCGAGTTTGAGATGGGCGGGCAGACCGCGCAGGGAGCGCAGACGCGCCTTGTAAGCGGCCAGCTCGACCGCCGTCGGCAGCTTGCCATGCACCAGCAGATGGGCGATTTCCTCGAACTCGCAGCTGGTCGCCAGATCGAGAATGTCGTAACCACGGTAGTGCAGATCATTACCGCTGCGACCGACGGTGCACAAGGCGGTATTGCCCGCCACGGTGCCTGACAGGGCGACGGACTTCTTCGGCTTTGGCGCTTCACTCATCTTGCTATCCTCACAATGTTCATGACCGTCTCAGCGGTCCTGGCGAAATAACTGATCGATCTTGGCTTCATAGGCGTGGTAATCGAGAAACTCGTACAGTTCCTGACGCGTCTGCATCAGATCGAGCACCCCCACCTGCGTTCCCTGTTCGCGTATGCTGCGATAGACCTGCAAGGCGGCACGCTGCATGGCGCGCGTCGCCGACAGCGGATAGAGGACCATGGCCACCCCCTGCTCACCGAGCTGCTGCGCCGCATAGTAGGGGGTGCTGCCGAACTCGGTGATGTTGGCGAGCACCGGCACCTTGACCGCGTCGCAGACCTGACGATACATGTCGAGATCGGTCATGGCCTCGGCGAACAAAGCGTCGGCGCCGGCCTCGACATAGGCGCAGGCGCGATCGATGACCGCCTGCAGCCCCTCTTTTTGCAGAGCGTCGGTGCGCGCCATGACGACGAAATCAGCATCGCTCTTGGCATCCACGGCGGCTTTCAGGCGATCGACCATCTCGCCGACTGCGACCACCTCCTTGTTCGGGCGATGCCCGCAGCGCTTGAGCGCCACCTGATCCTCGATGTGTACCGCCGCCACGCCGGCGCGGATCATCTCCTTGATGGTGCGGGCGATGTTGAAGGCGCCGCCCCAGCCGGTGTCGATATCGACCAGCAGCGGCGTCGTCACCGCTGCGGTGATGCGACGGGCGTCGGTGAGGACGTCCTCGAGCGAGGTGATGCCGAGGTCGGGCAGACCATGTGAATAGTTAGCGACGCCAGCACCGGACAGATAGATGGCGCGGTAACCGACCTGCGTCGCCATCATGGCAGCGTAGGCATTGACCGTTCCCATCACCTGCAAGGGCCGCTCCTCGGCCCAGGCCTGGCGCAGGCGGGCGCCCGCCGATGGATATGCACTCATACGACACTCCTTGGGGTCTCGCCCTCCGCCGTTTCGGCGAAGTGCTCTTCGATATTGCGCCGCGCCGCGGCGATGTGCCGCTGCATCAGCATGCCCGCCATCTCGGCGTCACCCTCAGCGATGGCGTCGATGATGCGATGATGCTCGCGAAAGGCCTTGTGCGGACGCCCTTCGGTCAGCGAAAACTGGTAGCGGTAGAGGCGCACGCGATGATAGAGCTCGCCACAGAGCATCTGGATGAGGACATCGTTACCCGAGCCCTGCACGATGCGATAGTGAAAGTCGAGATCACCTTCGCTTTGAAAATAGGCACGCCCCTGCTGCAGCTCGGCCTGCTGTTCATGCAGATGCAGGAGCTGGCGCAGTGCTTGCACCTGCGTCGCGTCCATACGCTCGGCGGCCAGGCGCGCCGCCATCGCCTCGAGCACTTCGCGCACCTGGTAGATCTCGAGCAGCTGTGTGTAGGACAGCGCCATCACGCGCACGCCGACGTGCGGCACTCGCGACAGCAGCTGGCGGCCTTCGAGACGGCGCAGCGCCTCGCGCAACGGCCCGCGCGAGACGCCATAGCGCGTCGCCAGATCAGCCTCGGAGATCTTGCTGCCGGCGCGCAGTTCGCCCTTGACGATGGCATCCTGAATAGCGGTGAAGACGCGATCCGCCAAGGTCAAACCGGTGGCGTCGACGTCAAGACTCTCGGGAGCAGAAGACACGGCCTTCATCACTGGATTGTCGACAATTCTTGGCAATGAAGCGCAAGTTATCGCAACTCGCCGCTCAGGTCAATCATGAAACCTCATCATTGTCGACAATAGCCGTCAGCTTGTCGCTATGCACGGCGCGATTGCGTCCATGCTCCTTGGCCCAATACAAGGCGCGATCGGCACGCTCCAGCAAAACGACGGCATCATCGTCATCAGCTGCCGTCGCAACGCCAACGCTGACGGTGATCGGCCGACAGGGCCAATCACTGGCGGCGATGTCCTGACACAGGCGCGCCGCACTGAAATCCGCTTCTGGCCCGGCAGTAGCCGGCAGAATGACGACGAACTCCTCGCCGCCATAGCGGCAGACGATGTCGCTGCCACGCAGGCTGGTGCGCAGACAGGCGGCGAGACGGCGCAGCAGCTCATCGCCGCAGAGGTGCCCGAAACTGTCGTTGTAGTCCTTGAAACGATCGACATCGAGCAGCAGCAACGAGCAGGCCTGGCCGTGCCGTCGGTGCCGCTGCATCTCTTCGCGCAGACGCAGGTCGAGAGCGCGACGGTTGAACAGCCCGGTGAGCGGATCGAGCAGGGCCATCTGCTCGAGGTGGCGATTCCTCTCGCTCAGTTCATGATTGCTGCGCCGCAGCTCGAGCTGGGTGATCACCGCCTGCGACAAGGTCCGCAGAGCCTCGCATTGCTCGGCGCTCAGATGGCGCGGCACCGTATCGATGACGCAGAGCGTGCCGAGGGCGTGTCCCTGCCGGCTGACCAGCGGCGCCCCGGCATAGAAGCGGATGTGCGGATCACCGGTGACCAGGGGATTGTCGGCAAAGCGTGCATCGCGCGGCGCATCCTCGACGATCATGACGTCGCTGGGCTGACAGATGGCGTGTGCACAAAAGGCCACATCGCGCGGCGTCTCGCGGCAATCGAAGCCGAATGCCGACTTGAACCATTGCCGCTGCCTGTCGACCAGAGAGACCAGGGCGACTGGCGTGCCGCAGATGTACGCCGCCAGTTTCACCAGAGCGTCGTAAGCGGCTTCCGCCGCCGTATCGAGGATATCGTAACTCTGCAGGTCTTGCAGACGCTGCTGTTCGTCCACAGGCACAGGATAAGACATGACGTCTCTCCAGACATAACTCCTGAGCTCATTATAGATAGAGATGTTCCCGCACGACCGTCGCGACCGGCAAAACCGTTCTGCTCCATTTCAACTAGCGACGTATTCCGTCGCTTCATGTGCTATCATGACATCTTCCCTGGATCGGAGGACACTTCATGGTCAGACTACCTATGTATGCCCGCTTCCCTACCGATCTCGCCCCCCACCTGCGCCTGTGGCTACTGCGCCTGCTGGTTCCCCTGGGAGGGCATCGCGAATTCATCCGGCCCCGCGGTTTCTGCAACGACGACGTGGCGACGACGCTCGGCCTCGCGCATTGGATCGACTCGTCAACGCTGGATTTCGACGTCCGCGCCATCACCACGGAACTACGCCAGCTGCATCAGCAAGCCGAGCAGCGCCGTGCCCCTGCCCCCCGATCATCCTGCCTGCGCGGCAATATCAAGCGCCTGGCCGATCTGGTCGGCTTGAGCACGACAGATTGCCGCATCCTGGAGTTTGCCGTCTCGATTCATCAAGAGCGCCTGCTCGATGACACCGCCGACTGGCTCGGCCCACTCTCCTCATCACAAGTCTGCCAGGCCTTGTCGACCGTGCTCAGCTTGCCGGAAACGGACATCCGCATCGCCCTCAGCGCGCAAGGCCTGCTGGCGCGCTCGGGACTGCTAGCGATCGAGCCGAATGGGGAGTGGCCACTACGCCGCAAGCTGACCTTGTTGTCGAATACTTTCGCAGACGTAATGAGCTACGCCGAGACCGATCCGATCGGCCTCTTGTGCGGCACCGTCACCCTGGCAGCGCCAGGCTCCTTGCATCTGCACGACTATGAACACATCCAACCCATGCTGAACATCCTGCTCCCTTATCTGCGCCACGCGGTGACGACACGCCGCGGTGGCGTCAACATCTTCCTGCATGGCGCGCCCGGCACCGGCAAAAGCCAGCTGGCGCGGACCTTGGCTGCGGAACTGACCTGCCCGCTGTTCGACATCGCCAGCGAGGACGAGGACGGCGTCCCGGCACATGGCGAACGTCGCCTGCGCGCTTTGAGCGCCGCCCAAAGCTTCTTCGCACGCCAGCGCGCCCTGGTGGTCTTCGATGAGGTCGAAGACGTCTTTCATGATGACCCGCCCTTCGCTCACAAGAGCACCGCCCAGATACGCAAGGCCTGGATCAACAAGATGCTGGAAGAAAATCCGGTACCGACCCTGTGGCTGGCCAATACCATCAGCGGCATCGACCCGGCATTCATCCGCCGTTTCGACATGATGCTCGAATTGCCAGTGCCGCCCAAACGGCAGCGCCAGCAGATCCTGCAAGCACATGCAGGCGATATGCTCGACCCGGCCCAGCTGTCACGCATCGCTGCCATCGACACCCTGTCGCCAGCGGTGGTGGCGAAGGCCAGCTCGGTCGTGCGCACGATCGGCACAGAACTCGGTACCGGCCAGGCGGCGGCTTTTGAACGCCTGATCACCAACACGCTGACGGCACAAGGCCACCCCGCGCGGCTCACGCACACTGCCGACCCGCAGCCGGCACCCTATGCTGCGCGCTTTCTGAACGCCGACGCCGATCTCGCCGCCGTCGCCGCCGGGCTGCAAACAGCGCGTACCGGCCGGCTCTGCCTCTATGGACCACCGGGCAGCGGCAAGAGCGCCTATGGCCGCTGGCTCGCCGAGCAGCTCGACATGCCCCTGCTGCTCAAACGCGCCTCCGACCTGCTGTCACCTTACGTCGGCGAGAATGAACGCCACATCGCACGCGCCTTTCGTCAGGCAAAAGACGACGGCGCCATCCTGCTGATCGATGAAATCGACAGCTTTCTGTACGATCGACGTTCCGCTCGCCAAGCCTGGGAGGTGAGCCTGGTCAACGAAATGCTCCTGCAGATCGAGGCCTTTTCCGGCATCTTCATCGCGACGACCAATGCCCTGCCAGCGCTCGATCCTGCGGTTCTGCGCCGCTTCGACCTCAAGGTAAAACTCGATTTCCTGCGTCCCGAACAGG
The DNA here is from genome assembly GCA_021833365.1 of Pseudomonadota bacterium. GTDB lineage: Bacteria > Pseudomonadota > Gammaproteobacteria > Pseudomonadales > Moraxellaceae > JAJZHK01. Next base: position 21,455 of record JAKBFV010000043.1, read on the forward strand.
CACAGGAGTTGCTCGACCGTTACTGCCAGCTGCTACAGTTGTCGTCGCCAGCCGCGCCACTGCGGCAACGCCTGCGCCAGCTGACGCAGATCACCCCCGGCGATTTTGCCAGCGTCTGGCGGCAGCAGCGCTTCCGCCCGATCGCCGATCCCGCCGAGCTGGTCGCCGCCCTGGTGGCCGAATGCGCCCTGAAAGATGGACGCATGGCTGCAATTGGATTCATCTGACGCCGCCTCGACGAGGCTTGGGAGGCTCGATGCGCACACTGTCGAAATCGAAACTCCTGGCTTTCCGGCAATGCCCGAAGCGCCTCTGGCTGGAAGTGCACTGCCCCGAGGCGCGCGATGACAGCGCCGCCACCACGGCGAGTTTTGCCATCGGCCATCAGGTCGGTGATATCGCGCGACGCTTGTATGACCCGGAACAGCGCGGTGTGCTCATTGATCCGCAGCATGAGGGTTTCGACGCCGCTTTCGCCCGCACCCAGGCCTCGCTGCTCTCGCCGCAGCCGATCTTCGAAGCGAGTTTTCGCGCTGCCGGAGCGCTCGCCCTCACCGACGTGATGTTGCCGAGCCCGCCGAACGAAGCACGTACCTGGCGGATGATCGAGGTGAAATCCTCGACGGCGGTCAAGGACTACCATCGCGACGACATCGCCGTGCAAGCCTTCGTCGCCCGCGCCGCCGGCCTCGCCCTGAGCAGCATCGCCCTCGCTCATATCGATAGCAGCTGGGTCTACCCGGGAGACGACAACTACGCCGGCCTTTTGCGCGAACACGACCTCACCGCCGAGGCGTTCGCGCGCGGCGACGAAGTCAGACACTGGATCGCCGCGGCACAACAGATCGTCGCCCAGCCGTGTACGCCCACCCAGCACACCGGCCAACACTGCGGCCAGCCCTATGCCTGCGGCTTTTTCAAGCACTGCTGCAGCACAGAGACGCAGGCCGCGCAGTCCATCCAGTGGCTACCCGGGCGCTGGCGCAAGAGCCTGCACGAGCATGTCGCTGCACATGACCTGATCGAACTGCGCGACGCCCCTGACGCACTGCTCAACGAGACCCAGCAACGCGTCAAGAGCGTCACCCTGTCGGGCATCCCTTACTTCGACCAGGCGGCGACGGCGCAGGCGCTCTCGGCTTACAAGCTGCCGGCCTACTTCATGGACTTTGAAACCATTCAGTTCGCCGTCCCGATCTGGCCAGGAACGCGACCCTACCAGCAGATCCCCTTTCAGTTCAGCGTCCAGCGCCTGGCACGCACCGGCACCCTCGAGCAGCGCGCCTTCCTCGATCTCAGCGGCGATGATCCGTCCTTCGCTTTTGCCGAATCCTTGCTTGCCGCTTGCGGCCAGCGCGGTGCGATCTTCGTTTACAACGCCGGCTTTGAGACCAGCCGCATCCGCGAACTGGCACAACGCTTCCCGGCGCTGGCGCCAGCGCTGCTCGCCCTGAATGAGCGTGTCGTCGATCTTTGGCCGATCGCCCGCCAGCATTACTACCATCCCAGGCAGCAGGGCAGCTGGAGTATCAAGTCGCTGCTGCCTGCCATCTGTCCCGACCTGAGCTATGGCGATCTGTCAGGGGTGCAAGATGGCGGCATGGCCATGGACGCTTTCCTCGAAGCCCTGGCACCATTGACCAGCGCCGCCCGCCAGCGCGAACTCAAAGAGCAACTGCTCGCCTACTGCGCCCTCGACACCTATGCCATGGTACGTCTGTGGCAGGTTTTCTCGGGCTCGTCCTGGCGACTGTGAAGGCCGAGCCATGGAAACATGGCCATCACCGCCCATACGCCTTGGCAAAATATCGGATTTTCTCTCCTACCCATCATGCCAGCTCGCCCCAACGCAGTCATCTGACAGGAGCGATCATCCGTTTTTAGCCACACCATCGAGCGCGCTCGCACCGCCTGACGAGGCTGGAGAAATGGCGCCGCAGGCTACCAGCGCGGTCGGGATCGATGTGGGCGTGGCGCGTTTCGCCACGTTCAGCGATGGGATGTTCCTCGCGCCGCTCAACAGCTTCAAGAAACACGAGGTCCGGCTGCGTCGCTATCAGCGTGCGATGAGCCGCAAGGTGAAGTTCAGTAGTCACTGGAAGAAGGCGAAGGCCCGCGTCCAGCGCATCCACGCTCGTATCGGCAACGCCCGCCGCGACTTCCTGCACAAGGCCACGA
>JAKBFV010000103.1 GCA_021833365.1 Pseudomonadota bacterium
CAGTAGTGAAACCGCGTCGCGCCGATGGTAGTGTGGCCTTCAGCCATGCGAGAGTAGGTCATCGCCAAGTTTTATCCCAGAACGCCGTGAGGACATAACCCTCGCGGCGTTCTTCTTTGCACCAGGCACGGACGCACTCTTGGCGGTACAAGCCCTGCCGTAAGTTGATCACGACGAACGAAGCGAAGCGCAGCTGGCATTGCGCCTGATCCGATCCATACTTGCTGCACTGCCTTTCTCAGGAACTCAGGCGCATGTCCTCCGAGCGTACCTTGGCTGCAGTGACGCGAAAGTATTTTTATTGGGCGCAGGCTCTGTTGATGTTGCTTTCAGCGACCAGCCTCGGCCTGCTCTTGTATCAGATCGATAGCATCCATGAGCGCCGGATCGCCGATCTTGACGCTGTGCACGCAGTGATGCAGGCGCAGGTCGATTTCAAGCAGCAGGTGCAGGAGTGGAAGGACTTTCTGCTGCGTGGTCATGATGATGCGCAGGCGCAGCATTACTGGCGACAATTTCAGCAGCAGGTGGCCAAAGTCGCCGCTGACTGTCAAGTGATGCGTGCGGCATTTGCCGCTGAGGAGGATCATGATTTTGGTGCGCAGGCGCAATCTTTTTGTCGCCAGCACGCACTCATGACGGCCGCCTATGCGCAGGGCCGGCAAACTTTTTTGCAGGCGCAGGGCTTGCCGTCCGCGGGCGATCGGGCGGTCGCCGGCATCGATCGGCAACCGACGCAGCTCCTGGCCGACCTGGTCAAGGCCAGTCAGGCGCGCAGTGAGCAGGTACGGCGCCACGCTGTGCAGCAAATCCACCTTGCTGAATGGGCCATTGCCGTCCTGCAGCTGGCATTTTTTATCGTTGCAACCTTGGCTTTCTCCGGCTGGATGCGACAAAAAATCGCCCTGCCGATGCAAGCTATCGCGGCCGATATCGAGCATATCGCTGCTGACCGCGACTTGGGGCGCCCCATCGCTGCGGTGGATTTGCATGAAATCGACAGTATCGCTGCCGCCTTCAACCATCTGCTGCAGCACCTTGGGGGCAGCCTTTACCGGATCACCCAGATTGCGGAAGCCCTCAACGCCTGTTCACAGCGCATGCAGGGCGCTGATCGCCGCATGCATGAGACGGCGGCGACGACGCAAGAATCCTTGACGGGATCGGCGGCGGCGATGGAGGAGCTCGGTGCCAGTCTGCAGACGACGAATGATGTGGCACAAAAAACCGTGCTCATCAGTCAGGAGACCTTTCAGCAGACGGAGCAGGGCCTGCAGCAGTTGCAAAGACTGATGGACGTGATTCAGGAGATCGAAGACCTTTCCCGCCAGATGGCCGTCGACGTCGCTGAGCTCGATCAGATATCCGGGCGGATTGAAAGTATGGTCAGCAGTGTGCAAAGTATCGCTGATCAAACCAATCTCCTGGCGCTCAATGCTGCTATCGAGGCGGCACGCGCTGGTGAACATGGGCGAGGATTTGCTGTGGTCGCTGATGAAGTGCGCAGCTTGGCGGCCAAAACGACGGAATCGACGCGGCATATTCAGGCGATGACGGGCTCCATCACCTCCGGCATCGGCCGTGTCCTTGGACGTCACGATCAGATCGCCCAGGCGGTTGAGAAAGTTCAGCAGGCTGCGACTTCTTCACGCCAGAGCATGGATGGAGTGCGCCACAGCCATGCGGGCATCGTCGAAGAGATGCATAAGCTCTCGCACACGATTCAGGAGCAGACCAAAGCCGGTCATCAACTCAGTGCCGAGATCGACCGCATGGCCGGATCCGATGCTTTGGGCCAAGCGGAAGCGCTCGTGCACCACGAAGCGGTGACGCTCCAGCAGGCCGCCGAGGACATACACGCGGCGGTGCGCGACTATCGCAACGTCTCTTCCGGGTCGCGTGACTGACGCCGCCGGTAGGAGGGCAGGCGGTCGAGCATGTCCTGATCACTGTACATGCGATAGATGGTCGAGACCTCTTCCATGCCGCTGACATTCACCGCCAGATCATGCAGGATGCCATCTTCCAGGCTGTAGACCAGTCCATGCACGGTGAGGGGCTGGCCACGTTTCCAGGCATCCTGGACGATGGTGGTGTGGCAGACGTGCGCGACCTGATCACAGACATTGAGCTCACACAAGAGATCACAGGCCTCTTCGCTATCCAGATGATCGAAGAGGTGCTGGTGATGGATGTAGACATCCTTGATATGGCGCAGCCAGTTGTCGATCAATCCCATGCTGCGGTTTTCCAGCGCCGCGCGGACGCCGCCGCAGCCGTAGTGTCCGGTGACGATGATATGACGGACCTTGAGGACGTCGACAGCGTACTGGATGACCGACAGGCAGTTGAAGTCGGTGTGTACGACGACATTGGCGACATTGCGGTGGACAAAGACCTCGCCAGGGAGCAAGCCCATGATCTCATTGGCGGGGACGCGCGAATCAGCGCAGCCTATCCAAAGAAAATCAGGTGACTGCTGCTCGGCCAGGGTCTTGAAAAAATCGGGTTGCTCGGACTTGATCGCTTCCGCCCAACGTTGATTGTTGGCGAAGATGCTGGCGAGGGAACGGTGAGGCATCGTTTTTTCCAGATCAGCCGGCCCCCAAAGGAAGGAGGCCGGCGCGATGGTCAGGGTAGAAGGTGGCGCACGGCGTCACGTTCTTCCTGCAGTTCCTTCTCCGTGGCCTGCATGCGGGCACGCGAGAACTCGGAGATCGCAAGACCGGTCACGATGCTCCAGTCGCCCTGCTTGCAGGTGCAGGGGAAAGAGTAGATCAAGCCTTTATCGATGCCATAGGAGCCATCGGAGTAGACTGACATCGAGACCCAGTCACCTTCGGCGCTACCGAGCGCCCAGGTGCGCATGTGATCGATGGCGGCACTGGCGGCACTGGCAGCCGAAGAAGCGCCACGCGCCTTGATGATGGCGGCGCCGCGCTGCTGCACGCAGGGGATGTATTCGCTTTCATACCAGGCATGATCGACCAGGGAGGAGGCGGGCTTGCCGGCGACGGTGGCCTGCGAGATGTCAGGGTACTGGGTTGAGGAGTGATTGCCCCAGACGATCATCTTCTTCACGTCGTTGACCGAAGTCGCCGTCTTGCCAGCGAGTTGCGCCATGGCGCGGTTATGGTCGAGACGGGTCATGGCGGTAAATTGACGCGGGTCGATATCGGGAGCATTGCGTTGAGCGATCAGGGCATTGGTGTTCGCCGGGTTGCCGACGACGAGGACCTTGATCTTGCGGCTGGCGACTTCATTGATGGCCTTGCCTTGCACCGAGAAGATGGCGGCATTGGCTTCGAGCAGATCCTTGCGCTCCATGCCCGGGCCGCGCGGACGGGCACCGACGAGCAGGGCATAGTCGGCGTCACGGAAGGCGACTTTCGGATCATCGGTCATGACGATGCCGGCGAGCAACGGGAAGGCACAGTCATCGAGCTCCATCGCGACGCCTTTCAGGGCTTCCAGGGCGGGCGTGATTTCGAGGAGCTGGAGGATGATAGGCTGATCGGCACCCAGCATGGCACCTGAGGCGATACGAAACAGCAGGGAGTAGCTGATCTGACCGGCGGCACCGGTGACGGCGACGCGAACGGGGCTCTTCATCGAAAGTCTCCTGAACAGGGTGAATAGAGCAGCAGGTGGCGCCCATTGTACTCATTGACGTCAGCGATTGCACCTTCAAATCAGCGCCGCTCGCCTTAGAATCTGAGTTAAAATGGCTTGGCCGGTCATCGGGGATGGGGTTCATGCTGATACGCAAGCTCTTTGGCTTTGAGAGCGCACACATCGTACGCAACTGCTCGACAGACCGCTGTCGGCGCTCGCTGCACGGCCATAGCTACAAGGTCGAGGTTCTGCTCGAGGCACAGGCCCTCGATCACGGTCAGATGGTCTACGATTTCGGCCTCATGAAGACCGGCATCCGCGATGTCATCGATGCCTTTGATCATGCGGTGACTTTTTGGGATCGCGACGATGCCGACTACATCGCGGCCTGTCAGCGCCTGAGTGCGCGCTGGGTCTGCATACCGGTGTCGCCGAGCGCCGAACAGTTTGCGCGCATTTTTTTCGTCATGATCGATGCCATCTTGCAGCATACGGTCATGGTCAATGGTGAGCAGGATGTGCGCTTGCACTCGATCATCGCGCACGAGACTGAAACCGGCTACGCACAGTGTTTTCGTGCCGATGCGTACAATCCCCGTATGGGCGAGATCGCGCTGGAGCGCATCCTGTTTTCTGAGCAGGTGCGCAGCGAGTGGAAAGAACCAGACTTTTATGAACGCCTGCTGCGCGGTGAGAGCTTTGTCAATCCTGCGGTGCCGCGGCAGGTCGACGATGGCTCGCAGGCATAGACAGAGTTCAGCATGAGCGCACTGGAGGGTCCTGACGAGAGCGAGGCTTGAGGCCTGCGCTCAGGGGCCTGGTCGGCGGGTATCCGCGTTCGCAGGCAGGGTCGTCAAGGTGGCGCCGACTTTGGGCAGGATGAGACAGGAAGGACAGGTCAGACATGCCGGTTGAAGAGACGAGTTTACGCATCAAGCCGCAGCAAAAACGTGCCGTCGAAAAAGTTGATCGTATCCTCAAGGCGACGGCCTTGTTGCTGGAGCGGTCAGGGGTGGAGGACCTCAATATTCTCGCCATCGCGCGCGAAGCGGATTTGCCGCCGGCGACGATCTATCACTATTTTGAGAATCGCACCGCTATTTTCATGGCTTTGGCCGAGCGCACCATGCATGAGGTCGACATGGCCTTCGCTGCGGCTTTGCTGGCCGCAGGCGCCAGCGAACCAGACTGGTTGCTGCTTCTGAGACAGCTCTATGAGGCCTATAAGGCCGCGCCCGGATATCGGCATGTCCTGCCGCTGTTGCGTTACAGTGCTGGTCTGCGTGAGATCGTCTCGGTGTCCAACCGCCGTTCGGTGGAGTTTCTCATGGCCGCCTTGCAGCATATTCCCCTGCCAGCGGCGCGTCTGCAGCGCATCGCCCTGATGATCGCCGAAGCGGTGCAGTGCTTTCTCGATCTCGCTCTGTGCGC
>JAKBFV010000104.1 GCA_021833365.1 Pseudomonadota bacterium
GTTTGCGCTGGCTCTTGCTGATACGTTCGAGTTCATCGTCTTCCGTGAGCTGGCGTGGTGATGTAGCCATCATTCAGCCTCCTCAAAACGATCATCGATGAGGCGGCGCACAGCAGCGAGGGCGGCAGCTTCATCCTCGCCATCGGCGCGCACGCTGACACGGGTGCCACAGCTGATCGCCGACAGCAGCAGGGCCATGATGCTCTTGGCGTCGATATAGCGGCCGCCGTGGCCTATTTCGATGCGCGACTGATAAGCGTGGCAAACGCTGACCAGCTTGGAAGCGGCACGGGCATGCAGTCCGAGTTTATTGATGATGGTCAGTTCCATCTCGATCATGGGGCAGTTCCTGAGGGCAGGTGCAGTTCACGGTGGCGGATCTGCACTTGGGTATGTCCGAGGTGGCGCAGGCGCTGTGCCAGGTTTTCGGCGATATAGACCGAGCGGTGTTGACCGCCGGTGCAGCCGAAGGCGATGGTCAGGTAGCTGCGATCACCCTCATTGAAGCGCGGCAACCAGCGCTGCAGATAATCACAGGTATCATCGAGGAAGCGCCCCACCACTTCCTGACTTTGTAAAAAAGAAATGACGCCGGCATCGAGGCCGGTCTGCTCACGCAAGTCCTGTTGCCAGTGCGGGTTGGGCAGGCAGCGAACATCGAAGACGAAATCGGCGTCGGCAGGAACACCGTTTTTGTAGGCGAAGGACTCGATCAGCAGAACGACCGAAGTGTCACGACCGGCTTCGACGCGGCGGCGGAACTCTTCGCGCAGCTCATGGATGTTGTAGGCGCTGGTGTCGATGCGCATGGTCGCCTGCGAGCTCATGTGATCGAGGAGGCGACGTTCACTCTGCATCGACTCCTGTAAGGACTGTGAGGCATTGCTCAAGGGGTGTTTGCGCCGCGTCGAATGAAAGCGCTGGATGAGGACGTCATCGCTGGCGTCGAGATAAAAGACCTCGACACGCACCCCCTGCTGACGGACTTCTTTCAGGATGGTCTCGACACGGTCGAGGTCTTCGGCGCGGTTACGCGCATCGATGCCGACGGCGAGATCCTGTGGATGGGTACGATCCGCCTGATGCAGGCTTTCGGTCAGGGCGGGCAGCAAGGTGACCGGGAGGTTGTCGACACAGTAATACCCCATGTCCTCAAGGACGTGCAGGGCAGAGGTCTTGCCCGACCCCGATCTTCCGCTGACGACGACAAGTTTCATGGAAAAACCTGGGTTCCTGGGTGGCGACAGTATAGGCGGATGGAGCCTCCTCCATCCGCACGGTGTGCATCAGTGTCGTTGCAGTTTTTCTTTATGTTTCTTGATCTGACGATCGAGCTTGTCGGTCAGATCGTCGATCGCCGCGTACATGTCGTTCGATTCGGCATTGGCGAAGATTTCAGCGCCGGCGGCACGCAAGGTGGCTTCAGCTTTCTGGATCAGTTTATCGACGCTGAGGATGACCTGCAGGCTGGTGATCTGGTCAAAGTGACGTTCGACGCGGCCGAGCTTTTCGCCGACGTAGTCCTTGAGTGCCTGGGTGACTTCGACATGGTGTCCACTGATGGTCATTTGCATAGGCCTTACCTCTTCATGTTGTGGGGGTGAGCCATCCCCCGACGGCGCGCGCTCCCAAAAGAGACTGAGCGCGCGGCTCCTGATTCCAATGTAGCACACTAAAGCAGTCGCTTTCTCTCATTTGAGGGGGCAATATTCATCGACTCGCGATATTTGGCGATGGTGCGGCGTGCCACCTGGATGCCCTGGGCTTCGAGAAGATCGGCGATCTTATTGTCACTCAGCGGCTTGCGCGGATCTTCCTGGCTGACCAGTTTGCGGATCATGGCGCGGATGGCGGTGCTCGAGCATTCACCACCACTGCTGGTGGCGACGTGGCTGGAGAAGAAGTATTTGAGTTCGAAGATGCCGCGTGGCGTCAGCATGTATTTCTGGTGAGTGACGCGCGAGATCGTCGATTCATGCATGCCGACTTCCTCGGCGATATCGCGCAGCACCAGGGCCTGCATCGCTTCCGGTCCCTCTTCGAGAAAGCGGCGCTGGTGGCGCACGATGCAGCTGGCGACTTTGAGGATGGTCTCATTCCGGCTCTGCAGGCTTTTGATGAACCAGCGTGCCTCCTGCAGATGGTTCTTCAGATAGGTGTTATCGGCGCTCGAGTCGGCGCGCCGGATGAGGGAAGCATAGCTCTGGTTGACCCTGAGACGTGGCAGGTGATCGGGATTGAGTTCGACGCGCCAGCCTTGTGTCGTCTTGCGCAGGATGACATCAGGGGTGATGTAGTCGGTGTCGCTGTCGTCGCCGCTGCGGCTGCCAGGGTGCGGGTTGAGGCTCTGAATCAGGGCGATGATGGCACGCAGAGCGTCGGCGTCGAGCTTGAGGCGGCGCTGTAAGGTCGTGTAGTCGTGCTGGCCGAGCAGGGGCAGGTGCTCATCCACCAGGCGGATCGCAGCGCTGCGCCAGGGCGTCGTGGCAGCGAGCTGATCGAGCTGGATGAGCAGACACTCGCGCAGGTCGCGCGCTGCGACGCCGGGCGGATCGAAGTGCTGCAGACGATGGATGACGGCGAGGATCTCGCCATCGTCGATCTCCTGGTCAGGAAAGAGCGCTTGCACGGCGCTGCGCAAGTCGTCGATTTCGGCGCAGAGATAGCCGCGTTCATCGATGGCGTCGATGATGGCGACGGCGATGGCGCGATCGAGGTCGCTGAATGGCGTCAGATTGAGCTGCCAGAGCAGATCATCCTGGAGCGTGCTGGCGACGGCGTTGCGGGTTTCCAGCAGATATTCCTCGTCGCCCTCACTGCCACCACTGCCGAGGCCGGTCGTCGAGGTGCCGCTGAAGACGTCTTCCCAGGCGGTGTCCACCGGCAGGTCTTCCGGAATGCTGGCCTGGGCCTCCATGTCAACCGGCTGTTCGGTGGTGGTCGTGCTGGTGCTCGGCGCTGACGGCAGAGGTTCGCTGACAGCCTCTTCCTCATGCAGTTCGAGCAAGGGGTTGCTGTCCAGGGTCTCGCGTATTTCCTGTTCGAGATCGAGCGTCGACAGCTGCAGCAGGCGGATGGCCTGTTGCAGTTGCGGCGTCATGGTCAGGTGCTGGCCTATCTGCAGGCTCAGCGACTGCTTCATCATCAGGACCTCGATGCCTCGCGTGACGAGACAAATTACAAGCGAAAGTTGTGCCAAGTTGATTATAGCAGGCGATCAGGGCTTGGCTAGGCGGCGCTGGCTTGAATCGGTGCGCACCTGGCACTAGACTCCTCGGTCAGCAAAAAGCCCCCTCGCGGGCACGGGATCCAGTACACTTGGACGCCTGTACAAGTTGCAGCCGGTTCAGCCGGCGTTCGTCGGAGATGATCGCGATCATCTCCATGCCCCTTCCTGACAGCGGGAGACGCTTGAATGATTTACTCTGGTCAAGCCATAACGGTTGCCGACATCGGCAACGGGATTGCAGAACTCAAATTCGATCTGGCCAATGAATCGGTCAATAAATTCAATCGCAGCACCCTCAATGATCTGGCTGCTGCGGTTGCTGCCATCAAGTCCGCCGGTACGGTGCGCGGTCTGGTGGTCAGCAGCGGCAAGCCGGTCTTCATCGTCGGCGCCGACATCACCGAATTCGGTGAACTGTTCAGTCATGGTGAAGAAGAGATCGTCGGCTGGGTCAAGCAGGCCAATGAGGCCTTCGTCGCTTTTGAAGATCTCGATCTGCCCAAGGTGGCAGCGATCAATGGCATCGCTCTCGGTGGTGGTTTCGAAATGTGCCTGGCTTGCGAGTACCGGGTCATGTCGAGTGCCGCCAAGGTCGGTCTGCCGGAAGTCAAGCTCGGTCTCTTTCCGGGCTTTGGTGGCACCGTGCGTCTGAGCCGTGTCATCGGTGTCGATAATGCCGTCGAGTGGATCGCCACCGGCGCTGAGAAGCGCCCTGATGCGGCCATCAAGGATGGCGCCGTCGATGCCGTCGTCGAACCGGCCAAGCTGCGTGAGGCGGCGATCAAGATGGTCGAGCAGGCCATCGCCGGCAAACTCGATTGGGTCGCCCGCCGTGCCGAGAAGAAGGCGCCGGTGCAGCTCAATATGATGGAACAGATGATGGCCTTCAACACCGCCATGGCGGTCGTTCTGGGCAAGGCTGGCCCCAACTACCCGGCGCCCAAAATCGCCCTGCAGTCGATGCAGAATGGCGCCAGCCTCGAGCGTGATGCGGCTCTCGAACTCGAGGCCAAGGGTTTCGCCAAGGCTGCTGTGACGCCGCAGGCGAATGCTCTGATCGGGCTGTTCCTCGCCGATCAGGCGGTGAAAAAGGCTTCCAAGGCGCATGAAGGCAAGGGTGCCAAGAATGTCGCGCAGGCGGCCGTGCTCGGCGCCGGCATCATGGGTGGTGGCATCGCTTACCAGTCGGCGAGCAAGGGTACGCCGATCATCATGAAGGATATTCGTGATGAAGCCCTCGATATGGGTATGGCCGAGGCCAGCAAGCATCTCGGTAAGCTCGTCGAGAAAGGTCGGATGACGCCGGTCGAGATGGGCAAAGTGCTGGCGCGCATTCGCCCGACCCTGAATTATGGTGACTTTGCCCAGGTCGACATCGTTATCGAGGCGGTGGTCGAAAATCCCAAAGTCAAGACGGCGGTGCTCGCCGAGGTCGAGTCGATCGTGCGTGAAGACACCATCCTCGCCTCCAATACCTCGACCATCTCGATCACCCGCCTGGCGCAAGGGCTGAAGCGGCCGGAGAACTTCGTCGGCATGCATTTCTTCAATCCGGTGCACATGATGCCCCTGGTCGAAGTCATCCGTGGTGCCAAGACTTCGGATGCGGCGGTGGCGGCGACGGTGCAGCTGGCGCAGAAGATGGGTAAGACCCCCATCGTCGTCAACGACTGCCCGGGCTTCCTGGTCAATCGCGTGCTTTTCCCCTATTTCGG
>JAKBFV010000044.1 GCA_021833365.1 Pseudomonadota bacterium
CGTCCTCAATGGCTTTCTCGATCTGCCTGAGCCTGATCTTGCTGAACTCATCTTTCATGAACTGGCGCATCAGCGCCTCTTCTTCAAGGGTGATACGGGCTTCAATGAGAGCTTCGCCACCGCTGTCGCCGAGGCCGGCGTCGAGCGTTATGCGCAGGCCTATGGTCTCGATCTGAGTGCCTGGCGGCAACAAAAACAGGCGCAGCAGACCTTGACCCAGCTGTTGATGCAGGTTCGCCAGCAGCTGGCGCGGCTCTATGCCCAGGATCCGCCGGCGAGCGATCCGGCGGCCGCAAAAGCGCAGATTTTACAGGCCTTGCAGAAGACCTATGATGAGCAGAGCCGGCGTGTTGCCGGCCTCGACGCCTATGCCGCTTTCGTCAAGGCGACCAACAACGCCAGTCTGGTGACGGTGGCCGACTATCATGACCTGGTGCCGGCCTTCACCCGCCTGCTGGCGCGAGATCAAGGCGACTTCGCGCGGTTTTTTGCCGATTGCCAGCTCCTGCGGCGTTTGCATCCAGATGCACGCCGCCTCGCCTTGCACAGCCTGGACGAGAAGGCGCCAGCGCGGGCGGGGGACTGACCGGATGTTCGAACTCTATCGTTCCAGCAACGTCCGTGAGGCTCTGCTCCTGCGCGATCAACTCGCTGCCAGCGGCGTGCGCTGTCGCCTCGATCGTGTCGGTCGCGAGCTGCGCCTGATCATCCTGCGCCGTGAAGACGAAACTGCTGCGCGTACCGCCCTTTCGCGCCTGCAGGCGGCACCTAAAGACAAGCGCTGGCGTGACGCCTCCTGGCAGCAGGGACGGGTCTTACCAGCGCACGCTTACGGCCATCGCGAGTTCACCTACTGGCAGCGGCTCTGGCAGGGCCTCGGCCTGTGGACGGCGAGCGTCATCCTCGCCTGCGTCGTCGTCTATGTCATGTTGCTGGCACAACCGGCGGTGATTCTGGCAACCTTCTCAGCTCCCGCTGACCTCCTCCAGGCCTGGCATCAGCCCTGGCGCTGGTGGACGCCGGCCTTGCTGCATTTTTCGCTTTTCCATCTCGTCTTCAATCTCTTGTGGTGGTGGCAGCTGGCGCAGATCATCGAGCGGCGGCAGTCGACACAGCGACTGCTGTTGCTGACCCTGCTCTGTGCCGGTGTCTCCAACGCCGTGCAGTGGTTTTACAGCGGCGCGCATTTTGGTGGGCTGTCCGGTGTCATCTACGGGCTCGCCGCCTACTGGACGCTCTATCCGCGCTGGCGCCCGCAAGTCGGTACGCCCTGGCCTTTATCCCTGTTTTGGGCGCTGTTGATCTGGGCTGTCCTCGCCAGTATCCCGGCATTCAGTGCCTGGTGGGGAGCGACAGCGAATGCCGCGCACTTCTCCGGCCTCGCTTGTGGTGCCGTGCTCGCTGCCGCGCTCGCCTGGCGTGATGGCCGGAGGGCCGCCTGATGACCTCCTGTCGCTATCATCCGCTACAGGTGGCCGTCGCCGTCTGTCCACAATGCCATCTGCACCTATGCGCGGAGTGTGCGCCGGCTTTGCTGGCCAGTGAGCCGGCGCCGCAGTGCCCCTTGTGCGGCGCGACGACGCAAAGCGATGTCGGTGCTGCGACTGGGCCTTGGCGCTGGCAGGGGGCGTCACTGCTATGGCCGGCCTGGGGCGCTTGGGGGGCTTTCGTTCTGGCGCTGGTGCCGGCGCTGACACTGTTGCTCGGTCGCTATCTGCCGACCGCTTTCGGGCTGCTGACGGCTTTGCTCGGCCTCGTCGCTGAAGCACGTGTGCTGGCGCGTGTACGTGCCCGCGATGAACAGACGCACTGGCTGAAGGCGGGCATGTTCTTGCAACTCTTCTGGACCCGCCTTGCTTTGCTTTCGCCTTTGGTCCTGGTGCTCCTGCTGGCGCCGGCATGGAGCTGGATGTGGGCGGTCATCGCCGTCGCGATGCTACCCCTGACGCAATTGCTGGTCTTGCAGGAAGGCGATGCCCGTCAGCTTTTACAAGCTTGGCAATATATCGCCAGCCTGGGGCCGGCGCGCGCCAGCGTCGCCCTGCTGTCCTTCCTGGTCATGCTGCTGGCAGCTTTTTTATTCGCTTTTGGCTGGTTGTGCGCCGACATCCTGCCATCGTCAGCGCTGCCGGCCTTGGCGGCGACGGCTCTGGTCTATCTGGCGGGAATATCAGCGTCGCTCTGGCAGCAGTTTGCCGCCCATGAGCCAGCACTGCGCCTGCAGCCCAAGCTCAGGTCGCGCCGCGTCAGTGTCGATCCCCAGCTCGTGCGTGTGCGCATCTGGCTGTATGAGGGGTGCTATGACAAGGCGCGACGCGCCTTGCAGTTGCTGGCGGAACCGCTGACCGCGACGCCGGTGCAGCAGCAGGCCTATGTCGACCTCCTGCTGCAGTTGCGTGATGAGAGCGCGCTGCGCGACTTCATTCCGCGCGTCTTCATGCGTCTGTTGCAGCAGCAGGAGAGCGCGGCCTTGCAGCAGTTGCTGCGCCAGATTCTGCGCGTCTGGCCGGATTACTATCCTGAGAGTGGGCACTTGCGTTTAGCTCTGGCACAGGTTCTGCGCCAGCATGGCGAACTGCGTCTGGCCCTGCGTTTCATGCATGGCTGGCACCAGCAATCACCACAGGATCCCTGCATTCCCGAGGCCTATCTGATGGCCGCCGAGATGCTCAGCGAGCTGGCCCTGCCGGCGAAAGCGCGCGCCATGCTGCAGTTTCTGCTGCAGCGTTATCGCCAGCACCCTCTGGCGGCGACGGTGCGCGCGCGCTGGCAGGAATTGCCACAGCCGCCGCAAGGCTGACGGTCGTCGTTTTCACCCAATCTATCGATGCAACAAGGAGAAGCGGCATGGGGCAGCATATCGAGTTCAAACGCCGCGATGGCGGTCTTTGTGGTGCTTATCATGCTGACGCGGGTGAGTCGCGTGCGGCCATCATCCTGCTGCAAGAATGGTGGGGTCTGAATGAGCAGATCATGGCGCAGGCCGATCGTTATGCGTTGGCAGGTTTTCATGTTCTGGTGCCGGATCTCTATCATGGCCGCGTCGCCGGTGACGCCGACGAGGCTCGCCATCTGATGGATCACCTCGATTTTGTCGGGGCGACCGATCAGGACATCGCCGCCGCTCTCGACTTCTTGCGCGCGCGCAGCGATCGCGTCGGTATCACCGGCTTTTGCATGGGCGGAGCTTTGACCGTGGCAGCGGCGGTGCGTTTGCAGTTCGATGCGGCCGTGTGTTTCTATGGCTTGCCAGCACCAGAGTGGATCGATCCAGCCGCGCTCGCCATCCCTTTCCAGGGGCATTTCGCCGAGCGCGATACCTGGATCACGCCGGCTTGGGTGGATTCCTTCGTGGCGACCATGCAGGCGGCGGGACGGCAGCCTGAGATCTATCGCTATGCCGCCGATCATGCCTTTTGCAATGAGCGGCGCAGCGAGGTCTATGATGCCGATCTCGCCAGTCTCGCCCTGGCGCGCACCCAGGAGTTTTTCCGGCGTCATCTGTTCGCAAGCTGAGTCTCAGGCTGAGCTCGTCGGCATCTGCGTACGCGCCAGTTGCGCATAGTGTTCGGCGAGATAGTCCTGTTGCTGTGCACGGTAAGCGGCACTGAGTTCGAGCAGGGCTTTGCCGAGCAGGGCCGATGATCCCGACTCGGCGAGGGTGCGCCGGGTCATCTGTTCCGCCTCGGCGAGAGCGCCGAGACGTATGAGCAGGCGGATGCCAGCGGCGCGATCGGGCTGCTGCAGGGGGTCATCATGGCCACGCGCCTGGCGGTGCGCGAGAAGAAGACGCCAGGCCAGCTCTTCATCGTGCCGGGCGAGGCGCAGGAGCGTCTGGCGCAGGGCGATGGGAGGGGCGGCTGGATCGAGACTGAGCAAGGGGTGCAGGGCGAAGAGCAGGCGGCCGTCATGGGGATGCTGTTGCACGGCCGCTTGCAGGCGCGCGCGCGCGGCGTCGAAGCGTAACTCGGCGATCTCTTGATAGGCGCTGCTGACGATGGCGGCGACAGGGTCGCTGTCGGCGGCTGGCAGAGGGGCATCGCTGTCAGGCGGGCGGCGTGTCTGTCGCAACAGGGGCAGGGCGAGAGCGCCGGCGGCCAGGCCGCTGAGGACGGCGATGCGCTGGGTCGCTGTGGCGTAGGCGAGCGCCAGCAGAAGCAGCAGTGCGAGGCCCAGCACCGGCCAGCGCGGGACATCGATATGCCAGGGGCCGAGGCTATAGCGCCAGCGACGCTCGCCGATCTGGGCGGTCAACAAGGCGGCGAGGGCAGCGCTGCCTCCGCTGATGGGCAGCAGTGCATGGCCGGCGGTGAACTCCTCGATGATGCCCGCCAAGCCGCCAGCCATAAAAAAAACGAGGAGTAGGCGCGCACTGCCGTGTTTTTGTTCGAAGGGTGGGGCGAGCAGGAGTAGACAGCAACAGCCGAGGATGAGGCCGCTCAGGTGAGGCCATAGTAGCAGGGCGGTGAAGATGGTGATGGGGCGCAGTCGCTGTGGATCGATGCCGAGGCGCCAGGATATCAGCCCTTGCTGGTGCCGGTCATGCTGACGGCGGGCATCGAGCCAGTAGGCGAAATGATCAGCGTCCATGAAGTCGCGACCATGCTCGCGCAGATCATGGACGAAGCCATGATCGGCCTCCAGGCGCGTGACGGCGTCCTGCCATTGGCCCTGCCGTAGTTGCGCCGTCAGGCGGGCGGCGATGTCGCTGTCGCCGTGTACGGCGAGATAGGTCGGGTAGTAGGGCCATTCCAGGGCGAACAATTGCTGGTGATAGCGCTTCTGCAGCCTCTGTTGCAGCCCGCGATCCGGGGCGACCAGGGCCCCATAAAAGACCAGCCAAAGCAGCAGCAGCGCCAAGGTGGCGCGTGGCAGGGTGATCTGGGGGGGCTGCGATGCGGACATGATCGCCGGGCTCACGGGCAGGGGGCGAAGTGACAGCATATCCATCTTTGTCGGCATCGCCTAGATCAGGGGATGGGTAAAATGCCATTGTCAGCATGACATCGGCTTGTAATAATCCGGAGTCCGGCTTGGCCTCATCACCTTGCGAGAAGGTCCGCATGCGCTTTTGGCTTCTCATGTTGTTGTCGCTGTCGCTCATGGGCTGCAGTTCCTTGATGACTCAGGCGGGTCGCGGAGTGGCCAGCGACTTCAGCGCTGCCTTGCAAAACAGCGATGATCCGCAACTGGTGCGCGAGGCACTGCCAGCTTATCTCCTCATGCTCGACGCCCTCCTGCAAAAACATCCCGATCAACCCGAACTCCTGCTCGCCGCGGCGCAGCTCAATGCCGCCTATGCCGGCGCTTTTGTAGATCCTGGTGCGCGCCAGCAGCAGATCACCGACAAGGCACTTAACGAGGCCAGTCGCGCTCTCTGTCAGCGTCGTGCCGCTTGGTGTGCCGTCCGGCACGAGCCCTTGCCCGAGCTGACCCGACAGTTGGCCGGTATCGATCACGCCGATCTGTCGCCTCTCTTCGTCATGGCCAGCGTTTGGGCCGGTTGGATACAGGCGCGCTCAAATGACTGGAATGCCATCGCTGACCTGGCGCGTGTGCAGATGTTGCTGCAGGCTGTCGATCAGAAGGATGCGACTTTCGAGCAAGGCAGCGTGCATCTCTATCTCGGCGCTCTCGATACGCTCCTGCCGCCGGCTCTCGGCGGGCGGCAGAAGGAAGGTGTCGCTGAACTGCAGCGTGCGATCACCTTGTCGCAAGGACATGATCTGATGGCCAAGGTCATCTGGGCACAGCAAGTGGCGCGCGTGAACTATGATCGTGCGACCCATGATCGTCTCTTGCATGAAGTGCTCGCCGCCGATCCGCATGCGCCAGGCTGGACTTTGAAGAATTGCCTGGCGCAGGAGAAGGCAAGGGCCTTGCTGCAGTCAGCCGATGACTATTTTTGATCGGAAGCGGTGACCTAGCGTCACGACACGAGGAGGGGTGAAGCATGAAATGGTGGCAGCGGATGGCGATGACCCTGGTGGGCTTGCTGATGGCCGGAACGTCTTCGGCGACGATCTTGCGCATAGCGACCCTGTCGCCGGACGGCTCGGCCTGGATGCAGACCTTGCGCGCGGCAGCGGCCGAGATCAAACAAAAAACGGCGGGACGTGTCGATTTTCGGTTTTATACCGGCGGCAGCATGGGCAATGACAACACCGTGCTCAGCAAGGTGCGCGTCGGAGAGCTGGCGGGTGGGGCGATCACTTTGGCGAGCCTGTCAGGCAGCGTTGCCGATACACAGCTTTATTCTCTGCCCATGCTCTTTCAGAATCAGGATGAGCTGGCGCGTGCGCGCCACGTCATGGATCCGATTCTGGCGGCCGAGCTGGCTAAAGCGGGCTGGCAGACCTTCGGCTTTGCCGATGGTGGTTTTGTCTACATCATGAGCAGCAAGGCGCCGATCGCCAGCATCGCGCAGCTCCGCCAGCACAAGGTCTGGATTCCCGAAGGTGATCGTCTCTCGGCGACGGCCCTGCGCAGTTTTCAGGTGACACCGGTGCCGCTGTCCCTCGCCGACGTGCTGCCCAGCCTGCAGACTGGCATCATCGATGTGGTGGCCAGTTCGCCCATCGCCACCCTGGCCTTGCAGTGGCAGACCCAGGTGCGCTATCTCAATGATCAGCCGATGAGCTATCTGATCGGCACCCTGGCGGTGACGCAGCGCGACTTTCAAAAGCTGTCGCCAGCGGATCAGCAGGTGGTGCGTCAGGTCATGAGCACGGCCTTTCTGACGCTCGATCAGCGCAATCGCCAGGATGGTCAGGCCGCCTATCGCGCTCTGCTCGCACAAGGAGTGCGCGTGGTGCACCCTGACGCCGCTGCCTATGCCGGCTGGAAGGCGGCGAGTCAGGCGGCCATCCAGCGCCTGCTCGCCGAAGGCATGATCACTGCCACGGGCTGGTCGCAGATCCAGGCGGCCATCGCAGGTCGACCATGATACAGCGATGGGCGAAGGTCTTGCGCTGGGTGGAGAATGCGCTTCTGCTTCTCGCTTTTGTATTGATGATGCTGGTGGCGGTGGTGCAGATCGTTTTGCGCCATACCCACTATGGCGGCCTGCTCTGGGCGGATGATTTTTTGCGTGTCGAAGTCCTTTGGCTGGCCATGCTCGGCGCCGTCGTCGCTTCCCGCGAGCAGCATCATCTCGGCCTCGATCTCGCACAACGCTTGCTGTCGCCCGTCTGGGCGCAGGCTGTGCGCCGTATCGTCGCTGTCGCTGTGGCGATCCTGAGCGTCGTGCTCAGCGTCGCCACGGCTGAGTTTGTTCGAGCTGATGTCGATTCCGGGGTCTACGCTTTCGCGCAGGTGCCAAGCTGGATGGCCGAGAGCATCCTGCCGCTCGGCTTTGCTCTCATCGCTTTGCACTATGCCCGCCATGCCTGGTGTGCGACGACCGTCAGGAGAGGCTCATGATGGCGCTGATCCTGCTACTTTTCATCGTTTGCGCCCTGGCCGGTGTCCCGGTCTTTGCCCTGCTGGCGGCGGCGGCACTGTTCGGCTATCACCACGATGACACGGCGCTCGCCGCCATCGGCACCGAGCTCTATCGCTTGACGCAGACGCCGGTACTTCTGGCTCTGCCACTGTTCACCATCGCCGGCTATTTTTTGTCGGAAGGACGCAGCTCCGAGCGTCTGGTGCGCCTCAGTCGCGCCCTGCTCGGCTGGATGCCGGCTGGGCTGGCTCTGGTGGCTTTCGCTGCTTGCGCCGTCTTCACCGCCTTCACCGGTGCTTCCGGCGTCACCATCGTCGCCCTCGGCGCTCTGCTTTATCCAGCTTTGCGCGAATCCGGCTATCCCGAGTGGTTTGCACTCGGACTGGTGACCACGTCGGGCTGTCTCGGTCTGCTCTTGCCCCCCTCATTGCCGCTCATCCTCTACAGCATCATCGTGCAGCAGCTGCCGCAAGGTGGCGGTATCAGCATCGAGCAGATGTTTCTCGCCGGCCTGCTGCCATCGCTGCTCATCCTGTTCTTGCTCTCGCTCTTTGGCGCCTGGGTGGTGCGTCGACATGCCTTGCCGATCCAGGCTTTCAGCTGGCGCGAACTGGCGGCAGCGCTGTGGGCCGCGCGTTTTGAATTGCCTTTGCCGCTTCTCGTTCTCGGTGGTATTTATGGTGGCTGGTTTGCGGTCAGTGAGGCGGCAGCGGTCACCGCGCTCTATGTCCTGCTGGTGACACTCTTCATTCATCGCGATATTTCCTGGCGCCGTCTGCCCGAGCTGGCGCGCGAAGCTGGGGTGATGATCGGTGGCCTGCTGCTCGTCCTCGCCTGTGCCATGGCGTTCACCAACTGGCTGATCGAGCAGGAGGTCCCGACGCATCTTTTCACCCTCATCAACACCCACATCCACAGTCGCTATCTTTTTCTCGCTCTGCTCAATCTTCTGCTGCTCCTGCTCGGTGCCTTTCTCGATATTTTTTCCTCCCTGGTCATTATGGTGCCTTTGTTGTTGCCGGTGGCGGTGGGATTCGGCATATCGCCGGTGCATCTAGGCATCATCTTTCTGGCGAATATGCAGATCGGCTATCTCATGCCGCCCATCGGCATGGATCTGTACATCGCCAGCTATCGCTTCAAGCGGCCGATCATCGATCTCGTGCGTGCCACTTGGCCGTTCATGCTGGTGTTACTTTTGGCGGTCATCATCCTCACCTATATTCCCGCTATCAGCTTGTCGCTGGTGCGGCATCCATGATCGTGCTCGATGTTCTGACTGCCGATCTGGCGCGCTTGCTGCTGGCACGGCATGAGTGGGTGTGCACGGCGGAATCCTGTACCGGTGGACAGCTGGCGGCGGCACTGACCGATAGAGCGGGGAGTTCGGCCTGGTTCGCTTATGGCTGGGTGGTCTATGGCAATGCCGCCAAAACGCGCTGTCTCGCGGTCGATGCCGACATTCTGGCGGACCATGGCGCAGTCAGCGCCGAAGTTCTGCAGGCCATGCTCGCCGGTGCCTTGCAGGCCTCCGGAGCGGATCTCGCCCTGGCGAGTACCGGCATCGCCGGCCCCGGCGGTGGCACGGCCGACAAGCCGGTCGGCACGGTCTGGCTCGGGGCGCAGCATCGCCAGCTCGGGTCGCGTCTGGAGCTGCAGCATTTCAGCGGTACGCGCGCCGAAGTGCGCGAGAAGAGCGTGCGGCGATTGCTGGAGTTGGCGCTGGACCGCCTGAATAACTGTACATAAGATCAGTTTTGACGTAGCATCCCTGATCATCAGTGACACGACGAACAACGCACGAGGGTAGAGGCATGGATGAGAACAAGCGCAAGGCTTTAGGTGCCGCACTGGCGCAGATTGAAAAACAGTTCGGCAAAGGCTCGGTCATGCGCCTCGGCGATCACCCCGAGACCGGTAGCATCCCATCGATCTCCACGGGTTCGCTCGGTCTCGACATCGCGCTCGGTATCGGTGGCTTGCCGCGGGGTCGCATCGTCGAGATTTACGGGCCGGAATCTTCGGGGAAGACGACCCTGACCTTGCAGGTCATCGCCGAGTGTCAGCGGCAGGGGGGGACGGCTGCTTTTGTCGATGCCGAACATGCCCTCGATCCTGTCTATGCCGCCAAACTCGGCGTACAGGTTGAGGATCTGCTGGTGTCGCAGCCGGATACCGGTGAGCAGGCGCTCGAGATCGCCGATATGCTGGTGCGTTCGAATGCCGTCGACATCGTCGTCATCGACTCGGTGGCAGCCTTGACGCCACGCGCCGAGATCGAGGGCGAGATGGGCGATCAGCACGTCGGCTTGCAGGCGCGCTTGATGTCGCAGGCTTTGCGCAAGATCACCGGCAACATCAAGCGTTCCAATACCCTGGTCATCTTCATCAATCAGATCCGCATGAAGATCGGTGTCATGTTCGGTAATCCGGAGACGACGACCGGCGGTAATGCGCTCAAATTCTATGCTTCCGTGCGTCTCGACATCCGCCGCACCGGCGCCGTCAAGGATGGTGAGGAAGTGGTGGGCTCGGAGACACGCGTCAAGGTGGTCAAGAACAAGGTGTCGCCGCCTTTCCGCGAGGCCCATTTCGAGATTCTCTACGGTCATGGCATCAATCGTGCCGGCGAGATCATCGATCTCGGCGTCAAGGTCGGCGCCGTCGACAAGTCGGGAGCCTGGTATGCCTATCAGGGCAACAAGATCGGGCAGGGCAAGGCCAATGCCTGCAAATACCTGGAAGAGCATCCGGACGTGGCGCAGGTGATCGAGGCACGTATTCGCGAGCAGTTGATCGGCGATGACGTGGCTGTGGTCGCGGAATCTGGCGATGACGGCGAACCCGCCGAGTTCTGAGGCCCTGCGCACGCGTGCGCTGGCCTTGCTCACCCGGCGTGATCTAAGTCGCGCCGAACTCCTCGCCAAGTTGCAGGTCAGCGCTGCTGACGTCGAGGATCTGCTGGCGGAGTTACAGGAGCGTGGTTGGCAGGATGACGCGCGCGTCGCTGACGTCGAGCTACGCGCCGCGTACAGCAAGGGTCACGGCATCGTGCGTCTGCGGCAACGCCTGCAACAGCGCGGCATCACTGCAGCGCTGATCGAGACGACGCTGGCTGGCTGGTCGCAGGATGAGGAGCAGCCGGTCGCTCTCCTGCGTCAGCGCTTTGCGGCTATGGCGTCCGCTGATGACAAGTCGCGAGCGCGCCTGCTGCGCTTTCTCGTCTATCGTGGCTACGCGCCGGGTCAGGCAAGCGCCGCCGTGCGCGCCTTTTTGCAAGAGTGCCGTGCCGCTGAGCGGGAACGAGGCGATGAATGGGAATAGACGGGAACAGGAATAGGCGAGAAGAGGAACAAGAAGAGGAACAAGAAGAGGGAGGCTCTGCCCCCCTGACCTGAATCGCGCTATACTCGGCGTTTTTGTGGCAGGCCCCAAGACGCGTCGATGGAGAGTTCGCGATTTATGAAAAGCGCCCAGATTCGAGAGAGCTTTCTGAAGTTTTTCGAGAGCCATCAGCACACGCGCGTGGCATCGAGCTCCTTGGTGCCGCAGGACGATCCCACCCTGCTGTTCACCAACGCCGGCATGAATCAGTTCAAGGACTGTTTTCTCGGCCTCGAAAAGCGCGCCTATGTGCGTGCCACGTCGGCACAGAAGTGTGTGCGTGCCGGCGGCAAGCACAACGATCTCGACAACGTTGGCTATACGGCGCGCCATCATACTTTCTTCGAGATGCTGGGCAATTTCAGTTTCGGCGACTATTTCAAGCGCGATGCCATCCGCATGGCCTGGCAGTTCCTGACCGATAAGGACTGGCTCGGTCTGCCGGTCGAGCGCCTGTGGGTCACCGTCTACGCCAGCGATGATGAAGCCTTCGACATCTGGCACCGTGACGTCGGTCTGCCGGCCGAGCGTATCCTGCGCATCGGCGACAAGGGTGCGGCTTACGTCTCCGACAACTTCTGGGCGATGGGTGACACCGGTCCCTGCGGTCCGTGCACGGAGATCTTCTACGACCATGGGCCGCATATCGCCGGTGGTCTGCCGGGTACTCCCGAGGAAGACGGTGACCGCTATATCGAGATCTGGAACAACGTCTTCATGCAATTCAATCGCACGGCGGATGGACAGCTGCATCCGCTGCCGGCGCCTTCGGTCGATACCGGTATGGGTCTGGAGCGTGTTTCGGCGGTCATGCAGGGGGTCCACTCCAATTACGAGATCGATCTGTTCAAGGATCTCCTCGCCGCCGCTGCCGCCATCCTCGGCCTGCGTGATGAAGGACAGGCTTCGCTGCGCGTCCTCGCCGACCATATCCGTTCCTGCGCCTTTCTCATCGCCGACGGCGTTGTGCCCTCGAATGAGGGGCGTGGCTACGTCCTGCGTCGCATCATCCGCCGCGCCTGTCGCCACGGTGCCAAGCTCGGCGCCGCGGGTTTGTTCTTTCATCGCCTGGTCGATGCCCTGGTGCAGTGCATGGGTGAGGCCTATCCCGAGCTGAAGGAACAGCAAGCTGAGATCGAACGCCGTCTCCTCGCCGAGGAGACGCTCTTTGCGCAGACTTTGGCGCATGGCCTCAAGGTCTTCGAGAGTGCCCTGCCGGCCTTGACGCAGCCGGTGCTGCCGGGAGAATTGATCTTTCAGCTCTCCGACACCTATGGTTTCCCGACCGATCTCACCGCCGATATCGCGCGTGAGCGCGGTTTGCGTCTCGATATGGAAGGCTTTGAACGCTGTCTGCAGGAGCAGCGGCAGCGCTCGCGCGCAGCACAGAAGTTCAGCGTCGATTACAACCAGATGCTGCGTGTCGACGGCAGGAGTGAGTTCGTCGGCTATGAGCAGGATGAAAGCACGGCCACGGTCATCGCCCTGTATCGACAGGGCGACAAGGTCGAGCGCTTGCAGGCGGGGGAGGAGGGTGTCGTCGTCCTCGATCGCACGCCTTTTTATGCCCGTTCCGGCGGCCAGATCGGTGACTGCGGTCATCTCGGTGGCAGCGCTTCGCGTTTCGAGGTGCACGATACCCTGAAGCAGTCGGACGTGCATCTGCACGAGGGACGTCTGCTCGCCGGTGAAATCAGCGTCGGCGAACAGGTCACTGCCAGCATCGATAGCGATCTGCGGCGGCGCCTGCGTGCGCATCATTCGGCGACGCATCTGCTGCACGCCGCTTTGCGCCATCTGCTCGGCGCGCACGTCGCGCAGCAAGGTTCACTGGTCACGGGCGAGGCTCTGCGTTTTGACTTCTCCCATCCCGAGGCTTTGACCGCATCGCAACTGCAGGCCATCAGCCATCGCGTCAATGAAGAGATTCTCGCCAATACGCCGGTGCAGACCGAGGTGATGAGTCTGGCGCAGGCCAAAACGCGCGGCGCCATGGCGTTGTTCGATGAGAAATACGCCGACCAGGTCCGCGTCCTGAGCATGGGCAAAGACGACTTTTCGATCGAGCTGTGTGGCGGTACGCATGTGCGGCGCAGTGGCGACATCGGTCTGTTCAGCATCGTCAGCGAGTCGGGCATCGCCGCCGGTGTCCGCCGTATCGAGGCAGTCTGCGGTCTGCCGGCGGTAGCGCGAGTGCAGGAGATGGAGCAGACCCTGGAAGCCCTCGCCGGCGAGCTCAAGGTGCCCAGGCTGCGTCTGCCGGAACGTCTGCAGCAGTTGCAGGAGCAATTGCGCGAGGCCGAGAAGGAGCAGGTGAGGATGCGTCAGCGGCTGCTGTCTTTTCAGGCTGCCGACCGCCTGGCACAGGCCGTCAATGTCGGTGATGCGCGTGTCCTGGTCATGCAGCTGACGCCGGAAGACGGCAAGAGCCTGCGCGATTTTTGGGAAGCCCTGCAGCCGCGCCTCGGTCGTGGTCTGGCCGTGCTGGCACTGCGCGAGGGCGATCAGGTGCAGCTTCTGGTCGGGGTGAGTCCGGACCTGAGCGCGCGCTGGCGCGCCGGGGATCTGCTCAAGCAGCTGCTCTTGCCCCTCGGCGGACGCGGTGGTGGTCGACCGGAGCTGGCACAAGGCGGTGGGCAGGGTGCTGAGCAATTGCCGGCCATTCTCGCCGCAGCCTTGCCCTGGTGTCGTGCCCGCCTGGACTGACTATCATCCACGAATAGAGATCACAGCATGACCTTGATCGTTCAAAAATACGGTGGTACTTCGGTGGGTTCGCCCGAGCGCATCCGCGCCGTCGCCGAGCGCGTCAAGACCTGGCGCGCGCGCGGCCATGATCTGGTGGTGGTGGTCTCGGCCATGAGCGGTGAGACCAATCGTCTCATCGCCCTGGCCAAGGCCCTGGCCGCCGATCCTGATCCGCGCGAGCTCGATCAGATGGTCTCGACCGGTGAGCAGGTGACGATCGCTCTGCTCGCCATCGCTTTACAGGAGATCGGGGTGCCGGCGCGCTCCTATACCGGCGCCCAGGTGGCGGTGAAGACCGATGCTGCTTATGGCAAAGCGCGTATCGAGGCTATCGATGATGCGCGCATGCGCGCCGATCTCGCCGCCGGACGCGTGGTCATCGTCGCTGGTTTTCAGGGGATCGATGGCGACGGCAACATCACCACCCTCGGACGCGGTGGATCGGACACCACCGGCGTCGCTTTGGCGGCTGCCCTCAAGGCTGATGAGTGTCAGATCTATACCGATGTCGACGGCGTCTATACCACCGATCCGCGCGTCGTGCCGCAAGCGCAGCGCCTGCATAAGATCACTTTCGAGGAGATGCTCGAGATGGCCAGTCTCGGCTCGAAGGTGCTGCAGATCCGTTCGGTCGAGTTCGCCGGCAAATACAATGTGCCCTTGCGCGTTCTGTCCAGCTTCAGCGAAGGCGGCGAGGGGACTCTGATTACTCTGGAAACCGAGGATGATATGGAAAAGCCTGTAATTTCCGGCATAGCCTTCAATCGCGACGAAGCCAAGGTGACGGTGCGTGGTGTTCCGGATACCCCGGGGATCGCTTATCGCATCCTCGGTCCGGTGGGCGAGGCCAATATCGAGATCGACATGATCGTGCAGAACGTCGGTGCCGATGGCCTGACCGACTTCACGTTCACCGTCAATCGCTCCGACTATCGCAAGGTGCTGAACGTGCTCGAGCGCATCTCTAGCGACATCGGGGCGCGTGAGGTGAGCGGTGATGACAAGATCGCCAAGGTCTCGCTGGTCGGTGTCGGCATGCGCTCGCACGCCGGTGTCGCCGCCAAGATGTTCGAGACGCTGGCGCGCGAGAGCATCAATATCCAGATGATCTCGACGTCGGAGATCAAGATCTCGGTGGTCGTCCAGGAAAAGTATATGGAATTGGCGGTGCGCGCCCTGCACACGGCTTTTGATTTGGACGCGCCTGTTTAAAAAAGATGATCAACCCGGCGGCCTTTCATTTTGGCAAAGCTGGGCAATACTGTCTGCAGGGGGACGGAAGCTTCCCAGGACAGATCAGAGACGGAATCCCCGCGAGGAGAAGAAGATGTTGATTTTGACGCGCCGTGTTGGCGAGACATTGATGATCGGTGACGAGGTCACGATCACCGTTTTGGGAGTCAAGGGCAATCAGGTGCGCATCGGCGTCAATGCCCCCAAGGATGTCGCCGTACATCGCGAGGAGATCTATCAGCGCATCCAGCGCGAGAAGGATCATGGCGAGCATCAGGACATGGTCGACTAGGATCTGTTCAGCTGCACTTTCCAGCGGCTCGCTCCAGCTGCGCGTTCTCTTTGCGGGAAAGGGGCCTGCAGGGGTGTCGGGAAGTCGTGTCGATGCCAGCAGCGCTGGCCTTCTGGCGGGCTGAAGTCATGAGCGCGCCTGTCCTAGGTCGTCGCTAGTCCATCAGAGCCATCAACTCAGATAAAAAAGACGGCCAGGTGCGTACCTGGCCGTTCCTTCTTCGTCCTTGTCCTCTCCTTGGGCGGCGGTCACCGGCATCCTTGCCGAGGGCTTCCTTGCGCACGCCAGCGCGTGCATCGCCTGAATCTGTATCCACGGACATCCTGCCTTCCTGAAACCCATTATCGGTGCTGACAGGCGTCTTCACCAAGGCTGGGAATCTGTAAGTCCTGTGCGAAAATCAAGGAAAGCCTTGTCAGCTTTTACCGACATGGGCGGTCATGAATAGGGGCTGATTTTTATGCCTGCCCCCCTTTTCAAAGCATTTGAGCATGGTATTATGGCGCGCTCAACAAGGTGAGGTGGCCGAGAGGCCGAAGGCGCTCCCCTGCTAAGGGAGTACACCCCAAAAGGGTGTCGGGGGTTCGAATCCCCCCCTCACCGCCATATCAAGTCCAACGTCGTTGGCAATACCCTTAGATAACCCCCGCAAGGCCCAGTATTCTCAAGGCTTACCCCAAGTTTGAGCGGGTTGCCATGCCGTCAAAGTCCACCATGAAGCCATCGTCGCACCATCACATGCCTCGTCGGTGTACTGTCTCGTGAGTAGGGTGCCACTCATCCGCAATGGCTGAAAAGGGCTGCTGGCCGGCCGCTCTGGCACAGCCGTTTGCTGCGCTCGTCACGCAAGAATCGGCAGGGCCCTGGCAGGCCGCCGAGCCGCAAGATGTTCATGGGGTTCATCGTGATGCGCTATCTCGTTCTGGAGCGTCAGTGCGTCGCCAGCCAGTGCAGTGCTTTCTCACAAAATTCCGCCTGGCGTGCCTCAAGATCGAGGCCGGATTGCAGAACCAGATACTGCAGCTGTTCAGTGCGACTCAGCGCCCGGTCGCTGAAGTCGCGGCGTTCGATGTCACGGTACAGAGCCAACTGCTGACGATGTCTGGCCAATCGATGCTGTAAGTCTGTCGCCACACCACTGCCCGGTCCGAGCACCGCCTCGGCGCGCAGACGCACCATCAGCGCATCACGCAGGGGTGCCGGATCTTCGGCGCAGCCGACCCAGCGTTGCAGTTCAGCGCGGCCGGCCGGCACTACCTGATAGACCTTTTTGCGCCCACGTGCGCCGGGGGTGGCGCTGGCCGTGACCCAGCCTGCGATTTGCAGTTTACCCAGCTCTTTGTAGATCTGTTGATGCGAAGCTGGCCAGAAAAACCCGATCGATCGATCGAAGCGGCGCGCCAGATCAAAGCCGGAACAGGGTTTTTCCAGCAGAGAGGTGAGCAGGGCGTGCGGCAGGGACATGGGCGACTCACGGTGATGAGGGGGTGTACAGCATAATTCTTTTATGCAACTAGTTGCAATTATGGGGGCGTTGTTTTACAAATATGCAATCAGTTGCATAAGGTAGTCTCGACATGACAGCTCCGTATCCGCATCTCCTCGCGCCCCTCGATCTCGGCTTCACCACCCTAAAAAATCGTGTACTCATGGGGTCCATGCACTTGGGGCTGGAGGAGGCTGAGCATGGTTTCGCGCGCATGGCGGCTTTTTATGCCGAGCGTGCGCGCGGCGGTGTCGGTTTGATCGTCACCGGTGGTATCGCACCGGATGCGCAGGGTGTCGTCTTTCAGGGGGCCGCCAAACTGACGACGCTGGCCGAGGCTGAGCAGCATCGCCAGGTCACCGACGCTGTACACCGCGAGGGCGGTAAGATCGCCCTGCAGATCCTGCACACCGGCCGTTATAGCTATCAGCCTGATCTGGTCGCGCCGAGCGCCATCAAGGCGCCGATCAATCCTTATACGCCGCGTGCTCTTGCGGAGGCGGAAGTCGAGGCATGCATCGCGAGCTTTGTGCGCTGCGCCGAGCTGGCACAGCAAGCCGGCTATGATGGTGTCGAGATCATGGGTTCCGAAGGCTATCTGATCAATCAGTTCATCGCGGCACGTACCAACCAGCGTACCGACGCATGGGGTGGCAGCTATGCCAAGCGTTGCCGTTTTCCGGTCGAGATCGTGCGGCGTGTGCGCGCACGCGTCGGCGCGCGCTTCATCATCATCTATCGCCTGTCCATGCTCGATCTGGTGGAGGGCGGTTCAACCCTGGACGAGACGGTGCATCTGGCACAGGCCATCGAGGCGGCCGGTGCGACGCTGATCAACACCGGCATCGGTTGGCATGAAGCACGCATCCCGACCATCGCTACCAAGGTGCCACGCGCCGCTTATACCTGGGTGACGCAGCGACTGATGGGGACAGTGCAGATACCCTTGGTGACGACCAACCGCATCAATACGCCGGAAGTGGCGGAGCGGGTGCTGGCCGATGGTCACGCCGACATGGTGTCGATGGCGCGTCCTTTTCTTGCTGATGCCGAGTTTGTGCGCAAAGCAGCTGCTGGTCGTGGCGATGAGATCAATACCTGCATCGGTTGCAACCAAGCTTGCCTAGATCATACGTTTTCGCACAAGATCACCTCCTGTTTGGTGAATCCACGCGCCTGTCATGAGACGCAGCTTCTTGTGCGTCCGGCGACAGCGAAGAAGCGCATCGCCGTCGTCGGGGCGGGGCCGGCTGGTCTCAGCTTTGCGGTGACGGCGGCACAGCGCGGTCATAGGGTGACGCTGTTCGAAGCTTCGAGCGAGATCGGCGGACAGTTTAATGTTGCCAAACAGGTGCCGGGCAAGGAAGAGTTTCATGAGACCTTGCGCTATTTTCAGCGTCAGATCACGCTCACCGGTATCGAGCTGCGCCTGAATACACGCGCCGAGGTCGCCGATCTGCAGGTCGGTGGCTATGACGAAGTGGTCCTGGCGACCGGTATCGTGCCGCGCCGACCGGCTCTGCCAGGCAATGACCATCGCAAGGTGCTGAGCTATCTCGATGTGCTGCGTGACCGGCATCCGGTCGGCGACAAGGTGGCGGTCATCGGCGCCGGTGGTATCGGTTTTGATGTCAGCGAGTACCTGACGCATCGTGGCGTCAGCGGCAGTCAGGATCGTGACAAGTTCAACCGTGAGTGGGGCATCGACACCGACTACCGGCAGGCGGGAGGACTCATGCCCGCCACTGTCGAAGCGTCACCGCGCCAAGTCTATCTCTTGCAACGTAAGGCGAGCAAAGTGGGTGAGGGTCTCGGTAAGACCACGGGCTGGGTGCATCGCGCCGGCCTCGCCAGTCGGCATGTGCAGATGATCCCGGCGGTGAGCTATGAGCGTATCGACGACGCCGGTCTGCACATCACCCGGCAGGGTGAAGCACAGTTGCTGGCAGTCGATCACATCGTCATTTGTGCTGGCCAGGAGCCGCAGCGCGAGCTATTTGCCGGCCTGCAGGCAGCGGGTATCCGCGTGCATCTGATCGGCGGTGCCGATGTTGCGGCCGAGCTCGATGCCAAGCGTGCCATCCACCAGGGCGTGCATCTCGCCGCCACCCTTTGATACGGAGATCGTCGATGTCTACAGAACTTCATCCGGCTGTCACCGCGGCCTTGCGCCAATGGCATCACATGATCGCACAAGCTGATTTCAGCGAGTTGCCGGCTATGACGCGCAGCGACGTCGTCTTTCGTTCGCCGGCGGTGTACAAGCCCTACCACACGGCGCCAGTGCTGCATCTGATCTTGAATACGGTGATGCAGGTCTTCGAGGACTTCACCTATCACCGTGAGTTCATCAGCGCCGATGGTCTGAGCGTGGTACTCGAGTTCAGCGCCCGCGTCGGTGACCGCGAGCTCAAGGGTATCGACATGATTCGCTTTGATGACACGGGCAAGATCGCTGAGTTCGAGGTCATGATCCGGCCCCTCAGTGGTCTGCAGGCGCTGGCTGCCGCCATGGGAACGCGTATCGGTGCCGCCTTGGGTGCTGGCACATCAGCATGAGAGAAGGCCTGCGGTGGGGGCGTGCCGGGTCATGGCTTCTGCTGCCCTTATTGCTGGCGCAGGCGCTCTATGTGCGCTGCCGTATTCCGCGTCTGCCTGAGGCGGCCGGTGCGCGCACTGGCACCTGCGGGCAGGGGCAGTCGCTGCGCTTGCTCATCACCGGTGATTCCGCCGCGGCCGGCGTGGGGGTGGCACACCAGTCGCAGGCCCTGACGGGTCAGCTCAGTGAGCGTCTAGCGGCTAATTTTGAGATCTCCTGGTCGCTGCAGGCGCTGAGCGGGCGTACGACGGCCGCGACGATATCCTGTCTGCGGCAGGCACCGGTGCAGGTTTTTTACGTGGCGATCATTTCGTTGGGAGTGAATGATCTGCTCGCCGGTCTCAGCGCACAGCGCTGGATCGCTGAGCTCGCTCAGCTCAGCGTTCTTCTGGCGGAACGTTTTCAGGTGCGGCAGGTGCTATGGTCGCCACTGCCGCCCATGCATCTTTTTCCTGCGCTGCCACAGCCTCTGCGCGCCTATCTTGGTGCCCGCGCTCAGCACTTCAATGGCGCATTGGCGCGCTATGTGGCCAGTGCAGGGCGATGCGCTCTGGTGCAGGTCGATCTCACCAGCTTAAGCACCGCCGATGACGGCTTCCATCCCGGAGCCGAGGCTTATGCGGCCTGGGCCGATGCGCTGGCGCGGCATATCCGGAGCGATGCTCACTGGAGCGGACCTACATCCATCCAGCACGACATCATTCACCTATCGCGTGAGGCATAGGCTGCCCTGTTCTCCTGCCTACCCATCGGGTAGATCGCCAAACTGCGCTACTGGCCCTATCCATGATGCCCTCAAAGAGCTTGTTCTGTGGGTATTAGCTGCACGCGCATCGATAGAGCGTGCAGTGCGATGGCGTGCAGGATGTCGCTCACGGTGGTGCAAGCATCGGTCAAAACAGTGATCTTGTTGTAGCGATCGGCCTGGCGCGATAGCGCCGTATGCGTCACGCAGTTCTGGGTCATCATGCCGCATAGAATCAGCTCATCGACGTCCATGTTCTGCAAGGTCGCATGCAGGTCGGTCCCCTCGAAACTATCGGCCCAGTGTTTGATGATGATCGGAGCGTCCGGTGCGGCGACGCGGATACGGGGGTGGATCTCAACACCATGCGTGCCGGTGTTGAAGAAGGGGGCGATACCTTGCCGTGGGTCGGCGACATGCTGGACGTGCACGACCGGGATGCCTTTACCGCGTGCGGCTGCGATGGCGTGCTCGATGGCGAGCAGTACGCCATCCGTATTGGCCAGCGGGAATGCCCCGCCGGGGAAGTAGTCGTTCTGCAGATCGATGACGATCAGTGCGGGTTGGCTCATGGTCGGTGCTCTCCGAGAGTGGGTCACATCGGGGTGATGACGCTGCCATTTTTGAGCTTCGCGCCGATTTCCGCCATTGCCCCGATGAACGTGTATCGTTAATATCGGGCCAAATCATATCCATGGGTTCAATATGGACTGCGATGACCGCTCGTTCGACTGAAGCTGGGCCGCGCATTCGCGTCGCTGTGGTTGCTTTTGACAGAATCAGCCCTTTTCATCTAGCCATTCCTGGCGTCGTGTTCGGCGAGGTGTTACCGACACCCCCTCCGTTCGAGCTCGTCTTCTGCGCTGCCGAAGCGCAACCCCTCACCACCAGCGCGGGCTATAAAATCTCTGGAATTTCTGGCTTGCGGGCGCTGCATGGTGCCGATGTTGTCGTGGTGCCAAGCTGGCGGGACGTGAACGAACGTCCCCCTGAGAGACTGTTACGCGCGCTGAGTTCGGCGCATGCAGCCGGCGTGCAGATCGTCGGCTTATGCCTTGGCGCCTATGTACTGGCCGAGGCGGGATTGCTCGATAACCGCAGAGCCACGACCCATTGGCAATTTGCCGAGCAGATGGCAAAACGCTTTCCCGCCATTCAGGTCGAGGCCGATGTGCTTTATATCGACGATGAAGGCGTGATGACTTCTGCCGGTGCAGCCGCTGGTTTGGATGCCTGCCTGGAGCTGGTGCGGCAGCGAGTGGGGGCTGCGCAAGCAGGTCAGATCGCCAGGCGTTTGGTGATTCCACCGCATCGGGCAGGGGGGCAGGCGCAGTTCATCGAGCAAGCGCTGCCGGTAACCACGGGTGGCCACTGTCTGTCGCAATTGATCGAGTCGGTACGTAAGCGCCTGCACGAGGTTCACAATCTGGACAGTTTGGCGGCAGAAGCGCGCATGAGTCGGCGCACTTTCACGCGTCAATTCAAGGCGCTGACAGGCTCCACGGTTCTGACTTGGCTTCTCACGGAACGACTGCATCTGGCCCAGCAACTCCTGGAGCGTACCGATCAGTCGATCGAGCATGTCGCCGAGTTGGCGGGGTTTGGGTCTGCCGAATCGTTGCGGTATCACTTTCGCGCCGCCTTCCGTATCGCTCCGATCGATTGGCGGCGAAGTTTTCGCGGTGAAGTGCTACTCCCGGAGATCGATGCGATCATGATGTCTAAGCCGGACTTTTTCGCCATGTAAAGGCAATAAATCAACAAAAAAACGTGAAAAATTGTTTTTATGTGACTTTTTTAGGCTACTATGCGCCGGTAGCCCCCGTAGGAGTGGGGGTAGAGAGAGGTGGCCACCATGTTGCGATCATTCAGCGTGAAGAACTTCCTGTCCTTTCGAGAGGAGGTTCATATCTCGCTTGAGCTGAACATGCATGCGCCGGCAGATGGCCGATCCGCGCTGGCGGATCAGGGCGACAGGGTTTCCAAGGTGCTTGCAGTGATCGGCCCCAACGGCAGTGGCAAGACGACGCTGCTCAAGTCCTTGAGCTTCGTGAGTTGGTTCATCAAACAGTCATTCCAGGGGCGACCAGATGCCCCGTTGCCCCTCGATCCCCATTTCGTGTCGCCGCACGAGCCTTGCGGGTTTCAGGTTGAGTTCGACATGGATGGCGATATCTGGCGCTATGACCTGAGCGCTACGCCGGAGCGTGTGCTCACTGAGGCGTTGTACCGCAAGCAGAACCGATTTTCTTATGTCTTCATCCGCACATGGGATGAAGGCGCCAAGACCTATGTGGTCAAGCAGCAGCAGTTCGGGATGTCGCCACGTGAGGCAGGCAAGGTCCGGCCCAATGCGTCACTGATTGCCACCGCCGCGCAGTTCGGTGTGAATCTCGCTTCCAGAATGATGGATATGCAGGTCTTCAGCAATGTGACCGTCCTTGGGCGCAGCCACATGATGGATCACGAGCAGATTCTCTTGGCGTCCGACCTCTATGCGCATCATGACGAGTATCAATCGCAGATGTCGCATCTGCTCAGCCAATGGGACCTCGGTTTGTCCTCGGTCAGGTTGGTCAAGCAGGAGCTGACGGATACGGCAGGTGAAAAGCGTGAGATCCATGTCCCCTATGGCGTGCACACCATTCATGGCAAGGAGCATCAGCTGTTCTTGATGCAGGAGTCGAGCGGCACGCAAGGGGCATTCACTTTGCTGTCGCGCGTCCTGCCTGTCCTGTCGACCGGTGGATTGGCTCTGATTGATGAGCTGGAAGCTGACTTGCATCCGCACATGTTGGTGCCGATCCTGGATCTCTTCTTCTCCAAGAAGACCAATCCGTATAACGCACAGATTGTCTTCACCACACATGCCGTTGATGTCATACATCAGCTGCACAAAGGCCAGATTGTGCTGGTCGAGAAGAACGCCGATTGCGAGAGCGATGCGTGGCGCATGGATGAAATCAAGGGTATCCGAGCGGATGAAAACCTCTATGCCAAGTACATGGCGGGTGCCTATGGTGCCGTTCCGCAGCTTTGACTGAGGGGGGGCAGATGGCTCGCCGATCGCATGGAAAAAGTCCGACCCTTCTCGCGGTAGGCGAGGGGCTTGAACAGTTCGCTTTGAAACTATACAAATCTATGCTAACATCTCCAAAATGGAGAGATTGGTAGGCATAGGCGAGGCCGCACAGGCGCTGGGCGTGTCGATCACGACACTGCGGCGCTGG
>JAKBFV010000045.1 GCA_021833365.1 Pseudomonadota bacterium
GGCCTGGGCGGCATAGATGTTCCAGTCGGCGACCGGATAACGGCGCTCGATGATCTCCTGCATCAGCTGCAGGGCGCTCGAGACGATGGTGCCGCCGGTCTCGCGCGAGTAGAAGAAGTCCTGTTCATCGACCTCCTTGGCGCTGGTGTGGTGGCGGATGAAGACGATCTCGATGCGGCGATAATTGCGCTGCAGAAACAGGTAGAGCAGGATGAAGAAGCGTTTGGCGAGATCTTTCATCGCCTGGGTCATCGAGCCGGAGACGTCCATGAGGCAGAACATCACCGCCTGTGCCGTCGGCTTCGCCACCTGGACGTGATGGTTGTAGCGCAGGTCATAGGTGTCGATGAAGGGGATGCGCTCCAGTTCGGCGCGCAAGGCCGCGATCTTTTCTGCCAGCGCCTGCAGGGCGGGCGAGTCGGGGGCCTCGGCGCGCGCCAGGCGCTCGGCATACTCATCCTCGAGTCGCCGCAACTGCCGGCGGCGGTCGCCGCCGAGGGCGATGCGGCGCAGCTGCGCCTGGCGCAGGCTGCGCACGATGTTGATCTTGGCGGGATGGCCGCTGCTGACGATGCCGGCTTTTTGCCACTGCCGCGTCTCGACACCGGCGAGACGGCGCTTGACCATGCGTGGCAGGGCGAGGTCGCTGAAGAGGAAGTCGAGAAACTCATCGCGCGAGATGTTGAAGACGAAATCATCCTCACCCTCGCCCGTATCGCTGGCCTCGCCGGCGCCGGGGCCGTCGCCACCCGTCGGCGGGCGCGGCAGGCGGTCGCCGCTCTGAAAGTCGTGGTTGCCAGGCAGAACCTGCTGCTGCTCGCCGCCCGCGCCGTGATGAAAGACGGGCTCGGCGATGTCGCGTGTCGGGATGGAGACACGATCACCGCGCTCGATGTCGGTGATCGAGCGGCGCGTCACCGCCTCACCGACGGCACGCTGGATCTGCTCGCGATAGCGCTCGAGAAAGCGTTGCCGGTTGACCGTGCTGCGATGCCGTCCGTTGGGACGACGGTCGATGATATAGCTCACGACACCTCCTCCCCCGGTCAGGGAATACGTCCCTCACTGCGACTTGCGCACCCGTAGATACCATTCCGAGAGCAGGCGCACCTGTTTTTCGGTATAGCCGCGGTCGACCATGCGGCGCACGAAATCCTGGTGTTTCTGCTGGTCGCCCTTGGAAGCTTTCGGGTTGAAGGAGATCACCGGCAGCAGATCCTCGGTGTTGGAGAACATCTTTTTCTCGATGACGGCGCGCAGCTTCTCATAGGAGAACCAGCTCGGATTCTTGCCGTGGTTGTTGGCGCGTGCGCGCAGCACGAAATTGACCACTTCGTTGCGGAAGTCCTTGGGGTTGGAGATGCCGGCCGGCTTCTCGATCTTCTCCAGTTCCTCGTTCAAGGCCTGACGGTTGAGGATCTCTCCGGTGTCGGGGTCGCGGAATTCCTGATCCTGGATCCAGAAATCGGCGTACATGACGTAGCGATCGAAGATGTTCTGCCCGTACTCGGAGTAGCTCTCCAGATAGGCGGTCTGGATCTCTTTGCCGATGAACTCGACGTAGCGCGGCGCCAGATATTCCTTGAGAAAGCCGAGATAGCGATCCTGCACATCCTGACCGAACTGCTCCTGCTCGATCTGCATCTCGAGAACATGGAGAAGATGAACGGGATTAGCGGCGATCTCGCTGTGATCATAGTTAAAAACACGTGAAAGAATCTTGAAGGCGAAGCGCGTCGATAAACCCGTCATGCCTTCATCGACGCCGGCAGCGTCGCGGTATTCCTGATAGGACTTGGCCTTGGGATCGGTATCCTTGAGGTTTTCGCCGTCATAGATGCGCATCTTCGAATAGATCGACGAGTTCTCCGGCGACTTCAGACGCGACAGGACGGAGAACTGTGCCAGCATGCGCAGGGTGTCGGGGGCACAGGGGGCAGTGTGCAGCGACGAGCCCTCGAGCAGCTTGCGATAGATGGCGATCTCTTCGCTGACACGCAGGCAGTAAGGCACTTTGACGATATAGATGCGATCGATGAAAGCTTCATTGTTCTTGTTGTTGCGAAAGCCCTGCCACTCCGCCTCATTGGAGTGGGCGAGCACGACGCCGTCGAAAGGGATGGGGCCGATGGCCTCGGTGCCGTTGTAGTTGGCCTCCTGCGTCGCCGTCAGCAGGGGATGCAGGACCTTGATCGGCGCCTTGAACATCTCGACGAACTCGAGCAAGCCGCGGTTGGCTTTGCACAAGCCACCGGAGTAAGCGTAAGCGTCGGGATCGTTCTGGGCGTAGGACTCGAGTTTGCGGATGTCGACCTTGCCGACCAGGGCCGAGATGTCCTGATTGTTTTCATCGCCGGGTTCGGTTTTAGCGATGGCGATCTGATCGAGCAGTGAGGGATAGCGTTTCACTACCTGGAACTTGCTGATGTCACCGCCGAACTCATGCAGGCGCTTCATCGCCCAGGGCGACATGATGCCGCGCAAATAGCGCCCCGGGATGCCGTATTCCTCCTGCAGGATCTCGCCATCTTCGTCGGCGTCGAAGAGCGCCAGCGGTGACTCATTGATCGGGCTGCCGGCGATGGCGTAAAAAGGAGTCTTTTCCATCAGCGCTTTCAGGCGTTCGGCGAGCGATGACTTGCCGCCACCGACGGGGCCGAGCAGATAGAGGATCTGCTTTCTCTCCTCCAGGCCCTGCGCGGCATGGCGGAAATAGGCGACGATCTGCTCGATCGCCTCCTCCATGCCGTAGAACTCGGCGAAAGCCGGGTAACGCTTGATGATCTTGTTAGAGAAGATGCGCGACAGGATGGGATCGCGCGCGGTGTCGACGAGCTCGGGTTCGCCGATGGCCTGCAGCAGACGCTCGGCGGCGCTGGCGTAGGCGCTGGGATCGCGGCGGCAGATCTCGAGATAGTCCGGCAGGCTGATGACGTCTTCCCGTGACCGCTGATAGCGATGCTGCACGTGGGTAAAAATCGACATGGCTCTCTCCCGACGGACTCGCACTTTCAGACTAGACCGAAAATCAGGTCATGGATACGTCCGGCGCTGATTTTTACGCAAGCGTCTTCAGGCGCGCGGCCAGCCACCCATCTGGCAGGGCTGTGCGATGAGCTCGTCACGCTCGAGGTCATAGGCACTCAGGGCGCCGCCCCAGACGCAGCCGGTGTCGAGGGCGATGACGTCGCTATAGCCCGTCCCTGCGGTCAGCGTCGACCAGTGGCCGAAAAAAACACGGCGCTCCTGCCAGTCGGCGTGCGGCCAGCGAAACCAGGGCGCGAAGCCGGTCGGCAGGTCATCGGTCTCGCCGAGCTTGTGGCGGAATTCGAGATGGCCATCGGCCGTGCACAGGCGCATGCGGGTGAGATAGTTGGTGATGACGCGCAGACGTAGATGGCCTTGCAGGGTCTCCTGCCACAGATCCGGCGTATCGCCCATCATCGCAGCGAGGAGATGAACGTAATCCTCACCACGCAGGCCGCTCTCGACCTCGCCGGCTAGGCGGCGGGCATCGGCGAGACTCCAGCACGGCGGAATGCCGGCATGCACGACGACGGCGTCAGCGTCGGGCAGATCGAGCAGCATCGGGCGTTGGCGCAGCCAGGACGCCAGTTCATGGCGATCGGGGGCGGTCAGCAGGGTCTCGAGACGATCCTTGCTGGACGCCCGGCGCTGGCCGTTGAGGAGCATCAGCAGATGCAGGTCGTGGTTGCCGAGGACGCTGTCGGCGGAGCTGCCGAAGTCACACAGCAGGCGCAGGGTCGCCAGCGAATCCTCGCCACGGCTGACCAGATCGCCGGCACACAGCAGGGTATCGCGGCTAGGGGAGAAGTCGAGGCGGACGAGCAGAGCCTGCAAGGCGGCGTGGCAACCCTGCACATCGCCGACCAGATAGCGCGCCATCAGTGCAAGGCCCGGGGTACGGCGAGGGTGAAGGCCGGGATGTCGACGGCAAAGCCCTGCCCCTGCTCATCGATGAACTGATAGGCGCCCTGCATGCGGCCGACGGGCGAGGGCATGACCACACCGCTGCTGTAGCAGAATTCGCCATCGGGCGCCAGGAAAGGCTGCTCACCGACGACGCCATCACCGCGGACCTCCTGGATGCGTTCGGCGGCACTGACGATATGCCAGTAGCGGCTGAGCAGGCGCGCTCCGAGGCGACCGTGGTTGTGGATGCGGATCTCATAGGCGAAGACGAAGCGCTCCTCGGCGGGGAGGGATTGTTCGGCGAGGTAGCGCACGCTGACGCTGACCTGGATGTCATGGTCGGGGCGCATGGCTCTCCTGATGCGCCGCGAGACGCACATAGTCGGCGACGCTCAGGGTCTCCGGACGCGCACCGGGATCGATGCCGAGGCTGTCCAGAGTCTTTGCGTCGACGTGTTCGCGCAGGGCATTGCGCAGGGTCTTACGGCGCTGGCCGAAGGCCTGGGTGACGAGACTGAGCAGGCGCGCCGGGTCGTGCGCCGGCCAGGGGCTGAGCGTGTACGGGCGCAGGCGCACGATCGCTGATTCCACTTTCGGTGCCGGCCGGAAGGCGCTGGCCGGGACGATGAAGAGCGGGTCGACCTGGCAGCGCACCTGCACCATCACCGACAAACGGCCATAGGCACTGTCACCAGGAGCGGCAGCCATGCGCTCGACGACTTCTTTCTGCAGCATGAAGTGCATGTCGGCGATGATGTCGGCCTGCGCCAGCAGATGGAAGATCAAGGCGGTGGAGATGTTGTAGGGCAGGTTGCCGACGATGCGCAGAGCCTGATCGGCGGCCAGGCTGCGGAAGTCAAACTTGAGGGCATTGCCCTCGATGAGCTGCAGCTTGCCTTCGACCAGGGTCTCGACGCGCAGGCGGGCGGCGAGATCGCGATCGAGCTCGATGGCGATCATCTGTGGCAGATGCGCCAGCAGGGCGTGGGTGAGGGCGCCGAGGCCGGGGCCGATCTCGACCAGGCGATCGCCGGCTTGCGGCGCGATGGCGCGCACGATGCGCTCGATGACCGTGGTGTCGGCGAGAAAGTTCTGCCCGAAGCGCTTGCGCGCAATATGTCCGTGCACGGCGTGGCTCATGCTGTCCTCCGTGCCTGGCAGATGCTCAGGGCGGCAGCCATGGCCGCCTGCAGGCTGCCGGCATCGGCCTGGCCGCTGGCGGCGAGATCGAGAGCGGTGCCGTGGTCGACCGAGGTGCGTACGATGGGCAGACCGAGGGTGATGTTGACGCCGGCGCCGAACGTGGCGTGCTTGAGCACGGGCAGGCCCTGGTCGTGATACATCGCCAGGATGGCGTCATAGCGCGCCAGCTGATGCGGCGTGAACACCGTATCAGCGGGCAGGGGGCCGGTCAATTGCAGCCCTTGCTCCTGCAAGGCATGGATCACCGGTGTGATGACTTTGATCTCCTCATCACCGAGATGCCCGCCTTCACCGGCGTGCGGATTGAGGCCGCAGACGGCGATGTGCGGTGCGGCCAGGCCGAACTTGTCGCGCAGATCGGCGTGCAGGATCTGCAGCACGGCGCGCAGATGCGCCGGCGTGATCGCGTCGGCGACGGCGCGCAAGGGCAGATGGGTGGTGGCGAGAGCGACGCGCAGGTGCGGTCCGACCAGCATCATCACCACCTGCTCGACCTGGCAGCGCTGTTGCAGAAACTCGGTATGACCGGAGAAGTGCGTACCGGCGTCGTTGAGGATGGATTTCTGCACCGGAGCGGTGACGAGGGCGTCGAAGAGAGCGTCGCGGCAGGCATCACAGGCATCGGCGAGCATGCTCAGGACATAAGCGGCATTGCGCACATCGAGCCGTCCGGGGACGCAGGGGACGGCGAGGGCGCGTGGCCAGACGCGGATCTGGCCACGCTGTGCTGGCGGCAGAGGCTGCCCGGGTTGCCAGGGCAGGATCTCGACGGCGAGGCTGAGGCGGTCGCGGCGCTCGCGCAGCAAGTCGGGGTCGGCGATGACGACGACGGCGGCATCAATCTCCTGCAGCGCCTGCATCAGGCAGAGATCCGGTCCGATACCAGCGGGTTCGCCGGAAGTGATCAGCAGGCGTGGCTGCTGCTCAATGGGTCTTGATGTCGACATAGGCCTGGGCTCTCAGTTCTCGCAGCCACGCCTGCAGGTTCTCATCGTAGTCGCGACGGAACAGTGCCTGACGCGCCAGTTCTTCGCGATAGGACTGGCTCATATCCTGATCGCGCGCCCCCTCGACCTTGAGGATATGCCAGCCGAACTGGCTCTGGAAAGGGGCGCTGGTCTGGCCGACGGGGGTCGCATCCATCACCTTCTCGAAGGCCGGAATCATCACGCCGGGGCTGACCCAGCCGAGATCGCCGCCTTGTCGGGCGGAACCGGGATCTTCCGAGTAGAGATTGGCCAACTGCGCAAAATCACCGCCTTTTTTCAGTTTTTCGGCGATCTGCTCGATGCGCGCCTGCGCCTCGGCGGAGGTCTGCACTTCCGAGGGCTTGATGAGGATATGACGGCAGTGGATCTGATGCACCATGTGATGATCGGCACTGTGCTGGTCGAGCAGCTTGACGATGTGAAAACCGCTATCGCTGCGTAAGGGCGCCGAGATGTCGCCGACTTTCATGTGGCTGACCGACTCAGAGAATAGACTGGGAATCTGGGCGGCGCCGCGCCAGCCCATGTCGCCGCCCTGCAGCGCATCGTCGGCCTGTGAGTTGGCCGCTGCCAGCTGGGCGAAATTGCCGCCCTGCTGCAATTGCTGCTCGATGGCGTCAGCCTTGCTCTGTGCCGCCTGGATCTGTTCCGGTGTCGGCTGGTCCGGCAAGGCGATGAAGATGTGTGCGAGATGATATTCATTGGCGAGTGCCTGCTGACCGGCCGGCGAGGCGAGAAAGGCATCGACCTCCTGCTGGGTGATATGCATACGTGCGCTGACCTCATGGTTGCGCAGCTGCTGAATCTTCATCTCGTCGGCTACCTGCGTGCGCACTGCGGCGTAGCTGGTGCCTGCAGTATGGTCGAGCTGGGTCTGAAACTGCTGCAGGGTGAGGTGGTTCTGCGCCGCCATCTCGCTCATCGCCTGGTTGAGCTGATCGTCGCTGATGCGAATACCGGCTTTTTCGGCGAGATTGAGCTGGATCTGTTCGAGGATCATCTGATGGATGACTTGATCGCGCAGCACTTCCTCGGGGGGGACCGGCGTGTTATTGCTCTGCAATTGATGGATGGCGTCGAGCACACGCTCATGCACCTGGCTTTCGAGGATGACGCTGTTGTCGACGACCACAGCGATACGATCGAGACTCTGCTCGACGGCGAAGAGCGGTCCAGCCAGCAGGACCAGCAGCAGCAAGGATAAAACTCGCATCAGGGGCGCTCCGCGTTAGAGATCTGTTGAAAGCCGAGGATGGACTGGCTGAGGAAGTTATTGACCTGGTTGCTGTAGCCGCCGAGGCCCTTGAACTCGAATTGCACCATAAAGGAACGAGCATACTGCGGGATGTTGTTGATCGCCAGATAGTCGCTCAGATAGAGGGAGTCGAGAAAGCGCACACGCCAGCAGCAGCTCTCATACTGCAGACCGGCGATGGCCTGCTGGGTATG
This sequence comes from Pseudomonadota bacterium, assembly GCA_021833365.1. Taxonomy (GTDB): domain Bacteria; phylum Pseudomonadota; class Gammaproteobacteria; order Pseudomonadales; family Moraxellaceae; genus JAJZHK01. The sequence goes on from JAKBFV010000045.1 coordinate 7,575, forward strand.
GCCGTAGACCATGTCGTATTGCCAGAGACCGATGAGCTGCCAGCGATCGGCCAGAGGCGTCACCACGGAGCCCATGACCTGCTGATAGGTGGGCAGGCTGGCGGTCGCCGGCGTCGTGGTGTTCTGCGCGATGGCCGGAGTGCCGAGCGGCGCCGCCAGCATGGGATAGCCGCGGATATAGTTGAAGCCGAGATTGAGCAGACGACTGTTGTCGGGTTGCCAGTGCAGGGTCATGTTGCCGCGCTGGGTGAAGTTGAGCGAGGGGTCGATGACGAGATCCGAGGTCAGCGACCAGTTGTTGTTGATCTTGGCCATGGCGTGTGCCACCGGACCGGAGCTGCTCTGGGTGGCGACGGGCAGGGTGGCGAGGACGTCACGGTGCCGGAAATAGGCGAGGTCGCCGACGCTGAAGCGATAGGTTTCATTGCCGCTGTCATCGAGGAAGCGGCTGGTGACGCCGAAGGCCAGCTGGTTGGCATCGTCGAGGCGGTCGCCACCGACGAAACGCGAGTCGCGGAAGAGCTGGTCATAGCTCATCGGCAGATCCATGGTGTCGAAGTTGGGCAGCTGGCTCTGGGCGCGATAGGGCGCATTGAGGTAATACAGGCGCGGTTCCAGGGTCTGGGTGCCGCCATGGCTGAGGTCGCGATCAAAATACAGGCCGCTGTCGATGCTCGATGTCGGCACGGTGATGTCGGCGCCGTTGGCGATGCCACTCGGCGCGATATAGGCGCCGGGCAGAGCGGTGGCGGGATTGCTCGGCTCCGAGGCGAGAAAGATCTGATCGTTGATGTGGCGCAGCTTGACCGTCGGTGCCAGATAACCCCAGGGAGCATCGAGGCGCATGCCGGCGAAAGGATCGAAGCGCAGGCGGTTGCCATTGATGCCGGTGCCGGTGCCATCGTTGATGGTACGCCGGAAATCGACGTAGTCGCTGGTGAAGCCGGCGTTGAACAGATGATCGGGTGAGCGCCAGAGACGCGACAGCGCCGTCTCCGGTAGACGCGCATAGGGTTTCATGACGCCGACGACGGTCGGATCGGTGACCTGGGTCGATTGCTCCTGTGCCATCCAGGTCCAATCCTTGTCGGCGTAGTGGACCATGCCGAGACGGTTCTGATAGGTCGAGGTGTTGAGCGCCACGTTGGTGGCGAAGTCCTGATAGTAATAATTGTCGGAAACGTAGTTGAGGTCGACCTTGGCGGTCCACCCTGGTGCAAAGCTGCCGTCATGCTGCCAGCCCAGGCTTTTGCGCGTCTCGCCACTTTGCGGCGAAGTGTTGGGGTTGGCGGCCGTCGGATCGTAGAGCGCGGGGTAGCCGAGACGGTCATTGTTCAGGTAGCCGCCGGCGATCTCGCCGTGTCCCCAGTCCTCCAGATAACGAAAATCGCCCTGCATGAGGAGGCCGCGCTTGGCCATCCACGACGGCGTCAAGGTGAGGTCATAGTTGGCGGCGAGATTGATATAGATCGGCAGGGTGAAGGTCAGGCCATTGATGCTATTGCTGGCCAGGGTCGGAATGAGGATGCCGCTTTGCCGGCGGTCATCGATGGGGAAATTGATATAAGGGATATACAGCAGCGGCAGATCATGGCTGTAGAGCACCGAGCTGACCGCCTCGCCACGTCCAGTGTTGGGATCGAGTTTGATGCGATTGGAACGCAGCCACCAGTCGCGGTGGCCGGGCGCGCAGGTCGAGATCTCGCCGTCACGGATCGAGGTGACACCATCATCGCGCCGCCACAGGCTGCGGGCGCGGCCGTGGGCATGCATGGCCGACATCGCCCAGCGCGCGTCGTCGATATGGGTTTCCTTGGTCTTGGTGTAGGATTCGCCGCGGCTGCCGGTGGCGCTGTAGCCGGGTTCGGTGACCAGGATATGGCCCTGCAGGCGGGCATAGCCACTCTGCCGGTACATTTCGGCCTGGTCGGCGTCGGCCTGTTTGTCGACCTGCTTGATGGTGACGTGCCCCTGCAGTTCCGCTTTGCCATCCGGCAGGGTGACGGCGTGATCGGCGTAGGCCCAGATGTCGTCACCAGGGACGGGGTGTATGGGGTGGACGCTGACCAGAAAGCCGCCTGGGCAGGTCGCGTCGATGCTCGGTTGTTGTGCGGCGGGAGCCTGTTGCAGTTCACTGTTGCTGCGCCAGCCGAGATCGCGGTAGTCGTCCTGCTCGTCCTGAGCCCAGACCGTGGTGGCGGCGAGGGCGACGATGAGAAAAGCGGGCTGGAAGAAGCTGCGCAACGACATGGGAAGCGGCCAAGGATCAATCAAGTCGCGATGATAAGCATTTTCGCCGATGAAATAAATTTCCCCGACGTAAATGAACATGTCGGCGAAGAGCGGCCATGGGACTGCCCGTGCGTGCCGGCTTGCGTCATAATGGCGGTCGCTCATGGATCAAAGGCGGACAGACATGCGTCAGGATGAGAGAGCCGAAGCCCTGCGTGGATGGGTCGAGCACTGGCTGAGCCGGCATCGCCAGGATCTCGGCAGCGTCATGGCGATGCCGATGATCTCGGGAGACGCCAGCTTTCGTCGCTATTTTCGCCTGCTGCTCGGGCGCGGCAGCCTGATCGCCGTCGACGCACCACCGCAACATGAGAACAGCAGCGCTTTTGTCGCCATCGCTTCGGCCTTGCGCGCGCACGCCATCAATGCGCCCGAGGTGCTCGCCGTCGAGCGTGAGCAGGGCTTTCTGCTCATCTCTGACTTTGGCGATCGCCTGCTGCTGTCGGCCCTCGACGAAACACACGTCGACCTCTGGTATGGGCGCGCCATGGACACCATCTTGCGCATGCAGGCCTGTCAGGAGGTGCCCGGCTGGACCCTACCGATCTATGACCGCGCGCGCCTGCTCGACGAGATGAATCTGTTTCCCGAATGGTTCGTGCGTCGTTACCTGGGTCTCGAGTTGTCCGTGCATGAGCACGCCGTCCTCGACAATGCCCTGCAATGGATCGCCGATGCGGTTCTGCAGCAGCCGCAGGGCTTCGTGCACCGCGATTACCACGCGCGCAACCTCATGGTCGTCGATGGCGAGGAGCTCGGCGTCATCGATTTTCAGGACGCCGTCATCGGCCCCTTGAGCTATGACCTCATCTCCCTGCTGCGCGATGCCTACATCGCCTGGCCGCGCGCGCGCGTGCAGGCCTGGATCCGGCAGTTTGCCGCCGCCGCCGGTGCGCGCGGTCTGTTGAGCGAGGATGGCGTCGCCAGCTTCGCCGGCGATTGCGACTGGATGTCGGTGCAGCGCCATCTCAAGGTGCTCGGTATCTTTGCGCGCCTGAGCCTGCGCGACGGCAAGCACGGCTATCTGCGTGACATGCCCCTGGTCTGGGCCTATCTGCGCGATGAACTTGCCGCCCTGCCGCCCCTGCAGGCCCTGCGCCAGCTTGTGCAGGAGCGACTCTTTCCGGCCTATCTCGAGCGGGTGCCGGACGGCCGGATCGATCTGGCATGAAGGCGATGATCCTGGCGGCTGGCCTCGGTACGCGTATGCGCCCGCTCACCGATCATCTGCCCAAGCCTCTCCTGCCGGTGGCCGGTAAACCCCTCATCGTCTGGCATATCGAGGCGCTGGCGGCGGCTGGTGTCGTTGACCTGGTGATCAATGCCGCGCATCGCGCCGCGCAACTGCAGTCGGCCCTCGGTGACGGCTCGGCCTGGGGAGTGCGCATCGCCTGGTCGCTTGAAGAACCACCGCTGGAGACCGCCGGTGGTCTCATCGCCGCTCTGCCGCTGCTCGGTGAGCAGCCCTTTCTGGTCATCAATGGTGACGTCTGGTGGCGACCGCGCTGGCAGGAGCTGTGCGCACCGCTGGCGGCAGGCGATGTGGCGCGCCTGACCCTGGTCGACAATCCAGCACAGCATCCGGCGGGTGACTTTCACCTACAGGACGGGCGCGTCTCTGAGCAGGGCCCGCCGCGCCTGACCTTCGCTGGCATCAGCCTCATCGACCCGGCCCTGTTCAGTGGTTTGGCGGCGGGTGTGCGACCGCTGGCGCCGGTGCTGCGTACGGCCATGCAGCAGGGACGGGTGGCGGGCTGGCACCATCACGGCGCCTGGGTCGACGTCGGCACGCCGCAACGCCTGCATGATCTGACGGCAGCTTTGCACGCCGGCACCTGCTAGTGCGTCACCGCCGTCGCTGTCTCGGGGCGGGGGATCTGCTCACCCTCGAGCGGCTTCATCCAGTCGATGAGGAGCCAGGCGAGTTCATCGCCGAGGTCGCTGAACTGCAGGTCGCGAGCAGCGAGAAAGCTGCGCCGCAAGGCGATGTGGTGCTGGCGGGCGCTGTCGACGCAGTCCTGGCAGGCGTCGCTGCCGGGCAGGTCGGCGTGGGCGTAGATCAGGGTGATGGGCAGGGGCAGCTGCGCGATCTCGCCGGGCAGTGGATCGTCCTGGCGGGCGAGATGCGGTGGCGCGAGTAAAGCGACGCCGCGCACGACATCAGGCCAGTGGCCGGCATAGGCGCTGAGCAGGGCGACGCCGCTGTGCCCCTGGGCGATGACGACGATGTTGTGCAGACCCTGCCCCTGCAGCCATTGCAGGCAGGCCTCGACGCGCGGTTTCAGATGGGCGGCGGCCTGAGTCCAGTCGCCCGATGGCAGATCGGCGGGCGGATCGCAGGCGAGCACCGCCCAGCCATGCGCTGGTAGAAAGGCCGGGAGATGGCGTTCGACGCCGGGCTGACCGGGATGGTCGCCAAAATCCGCGATGAGGATGGCGCCGCCTAAGGTGGTCGGCGTGTTGGCCGGCGTCGACACGGCGAAGAATGGCGTGCCCGCCGCCGTCAGATGCAGCACTGTCCCGGCGAAAGGCCAGGGTGTGTCGGCTTGCGCCATGGCGACGCCGATGAGCAGCGTCAGGACGCCGATGACTCTGCTACAATGCCGCACTTTTCGTTTGCGAGGGCTCTCTGTCATGTCCCTGCCTCCTTTTCTGGCGCCATCCATCTTATCGGCCGATCTCGCCCGCCTCGGTGCCGAAGTCGACGAGGTGTTGGCGGCGGGCGCCGACATCATCCACTTCGATGTCATGGATCAGCACTATGTGCCCAATCTCACCTTCGGGCCCATGGTTTGCCAAGCCTTGCGCAAGTATGGCATCAGCGCCCCCATCGACGTCCACCTCATGGTGCGTCCGGTCGACCGCATGATCGGCGATTTCGCTGCCGCCGGCGCCACCTGGATCAGTTTCCACCCCGAGGCCTCGGAACACGTTGACCGCAGCCTGCAGCTCATCCGCGACGCTGGCTGCCAGGCTGGACTGGTCCTCAATCCGGCGACCCCCCTGGTCTGGCTCGACCACGTCATGGACAAACTCGATTATATCCTGCTGATGAGCGTCAACCCGGGTTTCGCCGGACAGTCCTTCATTCCCTCGACCCTGGCCAAGATCGCGGCGGTGCGCGCGCGTATCGCCGCCAGCGGTCGTTCCATACGCCTGCAGGTCGATGGTGGGGTGAGCGCAGCGAACATCGCCAGCATCGCCGCCGCCGGCGCCGACACCTTCGTCGCTGGGTCAGCCATTTTCAATCAGACTGATCGCCGTGCCGCCATCGCCGCTCTTCGCGCCGCCATCGCCGGAGCGACGGCATGAGTGCCCTGGAAGACTGGTTCGGCGGCCGTCCACGCCTGATCATGTTCGACCTCGACGGCACCCTGGTCGACTCTGTCGCCGACGTCGCCGCCGCCATCGACCGCATGCGTGTACAGCTCGATCTGCCGCCACCCGGCGTCGAGCGCGTGCGTCAGTGGGTCGGTCGTGGCGCCGAAGCTCTGCTCGATCGCGTCATGGCCGATCAGGCGCATGACCCTATCCTGCGCCAGCGTGCCGGTGAACTCTTCGCCGCCGCCTACGCCGAGGCCGTGCATGTGCACAGCCGCCTTTTTCCCGGTGTCGAGGCGGCCCTGAGCGAGCTGTCCGGCTGGTGCCCGCTCGCCTGCATCACCAACAAGCCCCTGCGCTTCACCACCCCGCTGCTGCAGGCGCTGGACGTGCACAAGTATTTCACTCTGGTGCTGGGCGGCGACTCCCTGGCCGAGAAGAAGCCGCATCCCCTGCCTCTGCAGCACGCCCTGCAGCGCTTTGCCGTGACACCAGCGGCGGCGCTCATGATCGGCGATTCGCGCAATGACGTCGAAGCGGCGCGTGCTGCCGGCGTGCGCTGTATCGCCTTGCGCGGCGGTTATAATCATGGTCAGGCCATCGAAGATTGCCAGCCGGATTGGATCATCGACGGCTTTGCAGAGCTCTTGTGAGCTGATATAGTCGTATCGATAGAGCGAGGGTGCATCATGGCGATACGGGGAGTCTGGGGGCGATGGCGTCGGACGTGAGTCCCGAATGCGTGTTTTCGTCTTGACTGACTTCGAGAGTATTTGCCATGAATCAAGAACAGCTGACCGCCCTGGCCGGTCAGGGTTACAATTGTGTGCCTCTGCTGCGTCGTGTCCATGCTGACACCGAAACGGCGCTGTCGATCTACCTGAAACTGGCGCATCAGCCTTATACCTATCTTTTCGAATCCGTCCAGGGTGGTGAAACCTGGGGGCGCTACAGCATCGTCGGTCTGGCGGCGCGTGAGACCCTGACCCTGTATGGCCATCTGCTGCGCATCGAACGCGCCGGACAGATCGTCGAGCAGATCCAGGTCGCCGATCCCCTCGCCTTCATCGAAGCCTACGCCGCTCTCCGGCGTGTGCCCGATCTGCCCGATCTGCCGCGTTTCTGCGGTGGGCTGGTCGGCTATTTCGGCTATGACTGCGTGCGTTACGTCGAGAAAAAGCTGGCGCATGCCCAGCATCCCGATCCTATCGCCACGCCCGACATCCTGCTCATGCTGTCGGAAGATCTGGTGGTCTTCGACAACCTCGCCGGCACCTTGTTTCTGGTCACCCACGTCGACCCGGCGCACGCCGGCGCCTTGGCGGAGGGGCAGGCGCGGCTCGACGCCATGCAGGCGCGGCTGGCCGAACCCCTGGCCATGCCGGTGTGCAGTGCCGAGATGCCGCCTGCGCATGATGAGCGCTTTCACTCCTACACCGGCGTGCAGTCCTATAAGGATGCGGTGCAGAGCATCCGTGAGTACATCCTCGCCGGTGACGTCATGCAGGTGGTGCTGTCGCAGCGCATGAGCGCGCCCTTGCGGGCGAGCCCGCTGTCGGTCTATCGCGCCCTGCGTCATCTCAACCCCTCGCCGTACATGTTCTATATCGACTGCGGCGCCTTCAAGATCGTCGGTTCCTCGCCGGAGATCCTCAACCGCGTCGAGGCTGGGCGCGTCACCGTGCGTCCCCTGGCGGGGACTCGCCCGCGTGGCGCGACGCGCGAAGAGGATCAGCGTCTCGAGCGCGAACTGCTGCAGGATCCGAAGGAGATCGCCGAACATCTCATGCTCATCGATCTCGGTCGCAACGACGTCGGGCGCATCAGTGCGACCGGCAGCGTCAGCGTCACCGAGAGCATGGCCATCGAGCGCTACTCGCACGTCATGCACATCGTCTCCAATGTCGAAGGGCAGCTGCGCCGCGATCTCGGCGCCATGGACGTGCTGCGCGCCACCTTGCCGGCCGGCACCTTGTCCGGCGCCCCGAAAGTGCGGGCGATGGAGATCATCGATGAGCTCGAGCCGATCAAACGCGGTATCTATGGCGGCGCCGTCGGCTATCTCGGTTTTCAGGGCGGCATGGATCTGGCCATCGCCATCCGCACAGCGGTGATCAAGGACGCCCAGATCCACATTCAGGCCGGCGCCGGCATCGTCGCCGATTCGGTGCCCGACCTCGAGTGGGCGGAGACCTGCAACAAGGCACGCGCCTTGTTCCGCGCCGTCGATCTCGCCGAAGCCATGGAGAATCCGACATGCTGATCATGATCGACAACTACGACAGCTTTACCTACAACCTCGTGCAGTATCTGAGCGAGCTCGGTGCCGAGGTGCAGGTGTTTCGCAACGATGAGGTCAGCCTTGCCGAGCTCGAGGCCTTGCCGGCGCGCCATATCGTCATCTCGCCGGGCCCCTGTTCGCCGGATGAAGCGGGCATCTCGATGGCGGTGATCGAGCATTTCGCCGGTCGTGTGCCTCTGCTCGGCGTCTGCCTCGGGCATCAGGCCATCGGTCAGGTCTTCGGCGGCAAGGTGGTGCGTGCGCGTCAGGTCATGCACGGCAAGACCTCGCCTATCGTGCATCGCGGTCAAGGCGTCTTTCATGACCTGCCGATACCTTTCACCGCCACCCGCTATCACTCTCTCGTCGTTGAGCGCAGTTCCTTGCCGGCTGATCTCGAGATCACCGCCTGGACCGCTGACGCGCACGGTGAGGTCGACGAGATCATGGGGCTGCGCCACAGAACCTTGCCGGTGCAGGGCGTGCAGTTCCACCCCGAATCCATCCTGACCCAACATGGGCACGCGCTCTTGCGCAATTTTCTGGAGCAGCGCGCGTGATCATCAAGAACGCCCTCAACAAACTGGTTCGGCGTGAGAGCCTCAGCGCCGCCGAGATGGCGGCGGTGATGCGTGTGGTCATGTCGGGGGAGGCTACGGCTGCCCAGATCGGCGGTCTGCTCATGGGGCTGGCGGTCAAGGGCGAGAGCATCGACGAGATCGAAGGCGCGGTCAGCGTCATGCGCGAGCTGGTGACGCCGGTCAGTGTCGATACCGCCGGACTGGTCGATACCTGCGGCACCGGTGGCGATGGTGCCAAGACCTTCAACATCTCGACGGCGGCGGCCCTCGTCGTCGCCGCTGCCGGTGGCCGTGTCGCCAAGCACGGCAATCGCGCCGTTTCCAGCCGCTCCGGCAGCGCTGACGTGCTCGAGGCGGCTGGCGTCCATCTCGAGCTCACGCCAGCGCAGCTGGCGCAGTGCCTGCAGACCCTCGGTGTCGTCTTTCTCTTTGCGCCGCGCCATCATGGCGCCTTGCGCCACGCCGTACAGGCACGCGCCGATCTCGGCGTACGCACCCTGTTCAACCTGCTCGGCCCGCTCACCAATCCGGCGCGCGCCCCCAACCAGGTCATGGGCGTCTACGAGCGCCGCTGGCTGCGTCCGCTCGCGCAAGTGCTCGGGCGTCTCGGTTCGCGCCATGTGTTGATGGTGCAGGCGGAAGATGGCATGGATGAGATCAGCATCAGCGCTGTCACGCACATCGTCGAGTGGCGCGCTGGTAGCATCAGTGAATTCGTCTTCGATCCGCGCAGTGTCGGCATGACGCTGGCCGATCGCCGAGTCCTCGAGGTGCTCAGCGTCGAAGACAGCCTGCGTCTGCTCAAGCAGTCGCTCGGTGCCGGTCATGGTGCGGTCAGCGACATCGTCGCCCTCAACGCCGGTGCCGCCCTCTATGCCTGCGGCCGCAGTGAGTCCCTGGTCGAAGGCATCGCCCTGGCGCAAGCCACCCAGGCGCAGGGGCTGGCGCTCGGCAAACTCAACGCTCTGGTCGAACTGACCCAGGCTCTGGGCGGGAGAGGATGATGGCGGTGGCGACGGTGCTCGAACGCATACTCAGCGACAAGCGCGCTGAACTGGCGCAACGTCAGGCGCGCCTGCCAGCGGCGCAACTGGCCGCACAATTGCCGGCGGCGCCGGCCTTGCGGCCCTTTTTGTCATCCTTGCGACGCAGCGTGCAGATGGGACGGGCGGCGGTCATCGCCGAGGTCAAGAAGGCCTCGCCATCGAAGGGTATCCTGCGCCCCGACTTCGATCCGGCGGCCATCGCCCGTTCCTACGAGCACGGTGGCGCCAGCTGTCTGTCGGTGCTCACCGACCAGCCCTATTTTCAGGGCGAGGATCTCTATCTGCAGCAGGCGCGCGCCGCCTGCACCCTGCCGGTGCTGCGCAAGGACTTCATCGTCGACGTCTATCAGGTCGACGAGGCGCGCCTGCTCGGCGCCGATAGCGTGTTGCTCATCGTCGCTGCCCTCGATACGGCCACCCTGCATACCTGTTATGGGCGCGCCCTGGAACTCGGCATGGACGTCCTCATCGAGGTGCACGACGCTGACGAATTGCAGCGCGCTCTCGCCCTGCAGCCGGCGATGATCGGTATCAACAACCGCAACCTGCACGATTTCTCGGTCAGTCTGGACACCACCTACGATCTGCTCGCCGCCATCCCGGCGACCACCCTGGTGGTCAGCGAGAGCGGCATTCTCGCACCGGCGCACATCGCCGCCATGCGCGCGCACGGCGTGCACAGCTTTCTCATCGGCGAGGCCTTCATGCGCGCGCCCGATCCCGGCGCGGCGCTGGCGGCGCTCATCGCCTGAAGGGCGCTGTTCTCACGGCAGGCGCTGTGACAGTTCGTCATCGAGTGTCAGGGTGAACCAGCCACCGGCGATATGCTTGTGCGTCCAGACGCCGAGCAGGACGGTCGGCTCGCCGTCTGCCGACAGACGCTTGAAGTAGTCCTTCCACGGCTGATGGTCGTAGTTCATGGTGGCGGTGACCTGACCGCGCCAGCGTATGTCGGTGACGCCGACATTGCCCCACAGTGGCAGCGGAAAAAAGACCTTTTCGCGCCAGTGGCAGAGCAGGGGATCACCCTGTTCGGCGCTGCGATAGCGTTTCCCCCAACCGAAGCCGAGTTTGCCGAGCGGACGGACGATGGCCCACTCGGCGAGATCGAGGACCGAGCCGCGCGTGCGCAGGATGCGACCGCGCCAGACGCGCCCGACGAGGTCGTCGCTGGCGGTGAGCGCCGGCAGGGTGTCGTAAAGGCGTACCAGGTCGGCCTCGAGCTGCGCGTGATCGGTCTGGCTGAGGATCTCCTGCTGCAAGGTCGCCAGTGATTTGCCGCTGCCGGCGGGCGTCGTCTTGCGCGCATCGTTCCAGATCGAGGTCTGTGGTTGCAGATGACAGAGACCGGCGATGGCGTAGTTGAGCGGAAAGCACAGCCATGACACGAGGTCATACGTGGCGGCGGGTAAGGTGACGAGACGCGGTGCGCGGCGTTGCGGGGTGCATGGTGTGGTCGTCATGACGTGACTCCTGGGCGGGAAAAAGTCGCCCAGCAAGCCGCCTCGGCCTGGGCGATGCGGGCCTCATCGAGGCGGAGGTAGCCGCAGTACTCGGCTTTGAACAGACCGACGAAGGCGCCCCAGATCAGCGCCATCAGCATCTCGGCGGGCAGATCACGGGCGATGCCGGCCTGGCGCAGTTGCTCGCAGGCCAGCCAGATCGGCGCCAGCACCTGGCTCTCCAGAGCGAGGCTGTCGGCATCGAGATAGCTCTGGTGGTGATGCAGTTCGAGGAAACGGAACTCGACCGGGTGACGGCGCGCGAACAGCGCCAGGCGCTGCCAGAGGTGCGAGAAGAGCTGACGCGGCGGCGCCTGCAGATCGAGATGCTCCTGCAGCAGGGTGCGGAGCTGGCTCTTGGCCTGTTGAAAGGCAGCATTGACGAGGGCCTGCTTGTCAGCGAAGTGGCGATAGATCGTACCGGCGCCGACCGCAGCTGTCGCCGCGATCTCGGGTACGGCGGTGCCGTGATAACCACGTTCGGCAAACAGGGTCAAGGCGGCGGCGAGAATGCGCTGGCGCTTATCGACGTGGACAGGCGTCGTCGCTGCTGTGGTCGCAGAGTCGGAGGACTTCGGCAAAGCATCGGAATGAATATTCATTCCGACAGTCTAGGCGTCAAGAGAACGGTTGTCAACAGAACGTCATGGCTCAGTCATCAATGTTGCCCACAATGCCCCCACCTCGACGGATGGACAAGGAGCCCATCATGAAGTACGCGCTACGGTCAGGAGTTTTGAGTGGTCTGAGTGTGCTGCTGGCGGCCTGCGGCAATTCCGGTTCATCGTCATCGGGCCCGGCTCTGCCGAGTGGTGTCGAGGTCTTGCAGGGTGCCTATCATCTCAGCATCTTCGCGCAGCCGACAGGGGTGCTCAGCGGCCTGCGTCCGGACGATCTCCTGCAGGTGGGCAGCACCGTCTACGTCAACTATCAGGATCACAACAACCTTCCCGATGGCAGCAACGCCCCCGGCACGACGCCGCAGAGCATGCTCGCCGCCTATAATCTGCAAGGCCAACTGCTCGCCACCTACAAGGTGCCGGGACATCCGGATGGTCTGGTGTCGCCCGATGGCAGCAAGGTCTGGGTCAGCAGCAACGAAGACGGCAATCCCCTGCTGACCATCCTCGATCCGCAGCAGAATACCCTGACCACGCTGAGCAGCGACACCCTGCCCCTGGCGCATGGCGGTGGTCTCGACGACATGAAGGTGATCGCCGGTCAGGTCTACGTCAGCGCCTCGGCGCCGAGCACGACGAGTTCGCCGACGCCCAATCTCGCGCCCTACTCGACCGATGCTTCCGGCGCTACCGCCCAGTTCGGAGTCAATACCGGACCCGTGGTCTATCAGATCAGTCTGAACAGTGATGGCAAGACCTATCACCTGAACTCGGTGTTGTCCTCGAGCACGCCGGCGACCCTGTTGCCGGGCAAGACGACGATCACCTTGAACATGACCGACGCCGACTCATCGGCCATCGACCCGGCCGGCGATCTCGTCGTCGACAGCCAGCAGGACAGCGAGCTGGTCTTCATCAATAATCCGGGACAGAGCGGCATGGCGGTGTCGGTCCTGCCGATCACCCTCTATGGCAATCCCTGGCCGATCGATGACACGCGCTGGGCGCCGGCGGCGAGTGGTTCCGGTGTCGTTCCCTACATGCTCTTCTCCGACAACAAGGCGCAGATCATCTACCGTGTCGACGCCAATGGCGGCTTCACCGCCGGTACCGCCTACAGTTCGGCGCAGGGTATGATCACGCAGACCGACACCGGTAGCGGCATGCTGACGCCCATCATCATGGGGCTGAATGCGCCGCACGGTCTGATCTTCGTGCAGCCTTGAGGGTGAGGCACGGGCTCTTCGGCATGAGGAGCCCGCGTCAGCGTGTGCCGAAGACCACCATGGTCTTGCCCTTGACGTTGAGCAGACCCTGCTCTTCGAGCGACTTGAGGACGCGGCCGACCATCTCGCGCGAGCAGCCGACGATGCGTCCGATCTCCTGGCGGGTGATGCGGATCTGCATGCCATCCGGATGGGTCATGGCGTCAGGCTGGCGACATAGGTCGAGGAGGGTGCGTGCTACCCGGCCGGTGACGTCGAGAAAGGCAAGGTCGCCGACTTTACGCGTCGTGGCGCGCAGGCGACCGGCCATCTGTGCCGCGACAGCAAAGATCATGCCGGCATTCTGTCGCGCCAGCTCCTTGTAGCGGGCATAGCTGATCTCGGCGATTTCACAGACGCTGCGCGCACGTATCCAGGCGGAGCGCACCGGGGCGTCTTCGAACAGGCCCATCTCGCCGAAGAAGTCGCCGGCGTTGAGATAGGCCACCACCATATCGCGGCCCTGGTCATCCTGGATGACGACCGACACCGAACCACTGATGATGAAGTAGAGGCTCTGCGAGCTTTCACCGGCCTGGACGATGGCGCTGCGCGCCGGGTATTTGCGCAGCTGGCAGTGGCTGAGAAATTCTTCGATTTGCGGAATGTGGGCATTGCTCGGCAGACGTGCCATGGCGTGCTCCGTGTCGGTGAAAGGGATCAACATACACGCCGGCATGGGAATTGCCAATCCTGGTGTCTTGCTGGCCTGGCCCCGAGCGGTCACAATGAGGCTTGTTTGTCTTGGGAGCGGTGCGATGCGGGCGAGTGTCAAGTGGATCGAAGACGTGACTTTTATGGCGACTTCGGGCAGTGGTCATGCCCTCATCGTCGATGGTCCGCCGGACAAGGGCGGGCGCAATCTCGGGCCGCGTCCGATGGAGATGCTGCTCATGGGTCTCGGTGCCTGCAGCTCTTTCGACGTCGTCTCCATCCTGCGCAAGTCGCGCCAGCAGGTGGTCAGCTGCGAGGCGCAGCTCGAAGCCGAACGCGCCGATGCCGTGCCGGCGGTGTTCACGCGTATCCACCTGCGTTTCATCGTCAAGGGGCACGCCCTCAAGACGGCCCAGGTCGAGCGTGCCGTCGCCTTGTCGGCGGAGAAGTACTGCTCGGCCTCGATCATGCTGGTGGCGGCCGGTGTCGCCATCACCCACTCGGTCGAGATTCATGAACTCGACGCGGGCAGCGCAGCAAATTAGAGGCTTCATGGCAGTAGCCGCCCGCGGGCACGGACAAAACCACGGCCAATCTATGAAATATGGCCAGCGGCAGGTATTTCATGATCATGCCTACTTCGGCCAAGGGGCCCGGGTTCTGCATCGCCGGCGAACAAAGTTGAAAGGTCGATCTGCGTGGACGGACGTGGGCGGGCGCTGGACAACATCTTTGTCGAGCGCCTATGGCGCAACGTGAAGTACGAGGATGTTTACCTGAAAGGGTACGCCAACATGGCGGAATTGACGGTGGGCTTGGCGCAGTATTTCGCGCTCTACAAGAGAGCGTCCGTCAAGATGGTGTAAATTCGCAGGCGAACTCCAGCTTGGTTTTCCTTCGTCAAACGCCCAGCAACTGAGAGCTGTTTGACGATGCATCAGGCGTTTCCGCTATTGAGTGCGGTATGTAGCGGTGCTGCAGTTGCCATACTTCGTTCTGTTCCATCAGCGACGACACTGATCCTGTTCCATGCCGCACTCCTCCTCATCAGGTGCGATCGATCATGCGTGTCGGGCCACCCATTTTCCAGGGGTTTCGGCTGGAGACTTACGCTTAACTGCCATGAAGGCAGGCCGACGCCCCCGAGTATGAAAACGGTGTCACTCTGCTGCGCAGTGGGCGCATCGGCGGTAAGGTTGAAGGGCAGGTCGCCGGTGGCTGAAGGTCGAATTATCTT
>JAKBFV010000046.1 GCA_021833365.1 Pseudomonadota bacterium
ATAGCAGAGCGAATGGCAAAACGGGATATGCACATAGAGAGACAGGGGGGCTCCGCCAGCATTGCTGCGCTGTATCGCCTGGGCGTAGTCAGCAGCGGTGAAGTCCGGTCGAAAGTGTGGCGCTGGCGGATAGGAGGTATAGCGTGGGGCGGTATTGGTTTCGCCGCGTAGCCATGTAGGTATTTCGACGGTATTCACTGCCTGCACTCCCTGGTGCCTGTGCCCTGACGGCCGTCGAGGCATTGTACAAAAAAAGAGGTCATGCTGTTTGACCTGTATCAACAAGTTTTCGCCAAAATCGCTTCAGCATAGGTTCAGATGGTCGGCTTCAAGAGCGATACGATGACTGTGCTAGAGTGACACGTCTATTTCCTGACGCCACAAGCGCCGCCACCAGAGGTGAGCCGTGGTGGCGATGTTCGGGGCCATAAGGAAGGAGGGTGAGAACATGCAACAGCTCCTGGCGGTGATCGATCATGGTGAAGCGGCGCAGCGTGTCGTGCGTGTCGCGGCGCGCTGGGCGCGACAATGCGGTGCGCAGTTGGCGGTGTTTCTGCCGGTGGCGCTGACGACGCCGAAAGGGCTGGAATTGGGGCCGGGCCTGTTGGCAAGCGTCGAGCATACCCGTGAAATGGAAGCCATGGACTGGCTGCAGTCCTTTCTCGAGCAGCATCAGGTCGCTGCGGCTCAGCACGCTGCCGCCAGCCGCCATTGGGTGCGGGCTATTCAGCACGAAGTCGAGCGTATGCAGCCCGATCTGGTCTTCATCGCCCCCGGCGTCGCTCCCAAGGCGGGCTGCTGGAAGCAGTTGATGCGGCAACTGGCACGCCCGACCTATATCGTGCATCAGGATGGCGAGCCGAAAAATTTTCGCGTGGCGCTCAGCTGTCTGCCCGACGATGCGCCGCATCGTCTGCTCAACGATGCCCTGCTCGGCTGGGGGCAGCGTCTGGCGCGCTTATGGCAGGGTGATCTGTGGGTGAGCAGTGCTCTGCCGAGTCCTCTCGAGATGGCGCCGATGGTCGGCGAGACCTATGCCGCCAGCTATGTCGAGGCATCGATGCAGGATGCGCTGCGCCAGGGCCTGGAGGAATTGCTGCAGCGGCATGGGGTGCCGGTGCAGCGCCTGATGACCGGTATCGGATCGATCGAGGCGGTGCTTGTGCAGCAGCAAGCACAGCAGGCGGTCGATTGTTTGCTCGTCGGTACAGTGGCGCGTTCGGCATTGTCAGCTTTTCTGGTCGGTAATTCCGCCGAGGTTCTGGAAAAAAGACTGCCCTGTGATTTGCTGCTGCTGCACCCCCAGGATCTTGAGGACGATTGAGGCCGTTCATCGGCTGTACATGTCGGCTGCGGTCAATGCTTCCTTCCAACGCGGTCATTGCCTTGTCGGGGCGGGCAGGGCATCGTCTGTTCAGGGCATTAGCCCATGAACCCGGGAGGAGGATGTATGACCGCGGAAGCCTTCATTTACGACGCCGTGCGTACGCCGCGTGGCAAAGGAAAAAAAGACGGTAGTCTGCATACCGTCAAGCCCGTCGATCTCGTCGTCGGCCTGCTCGATGCCCTGTGCCAGCGCCAGGGTGACGCTTTGCGTCAGGAGACCGATGATCTGGTGCTCGGCTGTGTGACACCCGTTTCCGATCAGGGCGCCGATATCGCCAAGACGGCGGCGTTGGCGGCCGGTTGGCGCGATACGGTGGCGGGTGTGCAGCTCAACCGCTTCTGCGCCTCGGGCCTCGAAGCGGTCAATCTCGGCGCCATGAAGATACGTTCCGGCTTCGAGGATCTGGTGGTGGTCGGCGGTGTCGAGTCGATGTCGCGTATTCCCATGGGTTCCGATGGCGGCGCCTGGGCGATGGATCCGGCCACCAATCTGCGTACCGGTTTCGTCCCGCAAGGCATAGGCGCTGACCTCATCGCCACCATCGAAGGCTTCTCGCGCGCTGACGTCGATGCTTTCGCCCTGCGCTCGCAGCAAAGGGCGGCAGCGGCACGTCGCGCCGGCTATTTCCAGGGTAGCCTCGTGCCGGTGCGCGACCTCAATGGTCTGCCGCTTTTGCTCGAAGATGAGTTCATCCGTGCGGAAACGACGCTGGAGGGGCTGGCGAGCCTGCAGCCATCGTTCACGATGATGGGTGAGATGGGCGGTTTCGATGCCGTCGCCCTGCAGAAATATCACTGGATCGAGGCCATCGATCATGTGCATACCGCTGGCAATTCTTCCGGCATCGTCGACGGTGCCGCGCTGATGCTGATCGGCAGCGAAGCCAAGGGTCGGCAGCTCGGTTTGCGCGCCCGGGCGCGAGTGGTGGCGACGGCGGTGTCGGGCGCCGATCCGACCATCATGCTCACCGGTCCGGCGCCGGCGGCGCGCAAAGCCCTGGCGCGTGCCGGCCTGCGTGCTGAGGACATCGATCTTTGGGAGATCAATGAGGCCTTCGCGGCGGTGGCGCTGCGCTTCATGCGCGACATGGAGCTCGATGCCGATCGCGTCAATGTCAACGGTGGTGCCATCGCCATGGGACATCCGCTTGGTGCGACCGGCTGCATGATCGTGCAGATCGCCCTCGATGAACTCGAAAGGCGGGGCTTGCGGCGGGCGCTGTGCACCCTCTGTGTCGGCGGTGGCATGGGTATCGCCACCATCATCGAACGCGTCTAACTTCAGCCGGATAGAGAGATTATCGACATGACGACGAGTATTCATTGGAGTGAGGATGCCGGGCAGATCGTGACCTTGACGCTCGATGACCCGCAACAGTCGGCCAACACCATGAATGCGCTCTATGTGCAGTCCATGGCCAATAGCGTTGCCCGTCTGCAGGCGGAGAAGGATCGCATCCGTGGGGTCATCATCACCTCGGCGAAAAAGACCTTCTTTGCCGGTGGTGATCTGCATCTTTTGCTGGCGGCGCGCGTCGAGCAAGCAGCGGAGTTTCAGGCCGGTGTGACCGAAATCAAGCGCCAGCTGCGCGCCCTCGAGACCCTCGGCAAGCCGGTGGTGGCCTGCCTGAACGGCACTGCCCTGGGCGGCGGCTTCGAGATCGCTCTGGCGGCGCATCACCGCATCGCGCTCAAAGATACCCGCGCTGAGTTCGGCCTGCCGGAAGTGACGCTCGGGCTCTTGCCCGGGGGCGGTGGCGTGACGCGGACGGTGCGCATGCTCGGCCTGCAGCAGGCATTGATGAACGTGCTGTTGCAGGGGCAGCGCATGAAGGCTGAGCAGGCCCTCGCGCTTGGGCTCATCGATGCGCTGGCCGATTCGCCGGAGGCGATGTTGCAGATGGCGCGCGCCTGGATCGAGGCGCATCCGAACAGCCAACAGCCTTGGGATCGCTCGGGCTACAAGATGCCCGGTGGCACGCCTGCGACGCCGGCTCTGGCGATGAATCTGCCAGCTTTTCCATCGAACTTGCGCAAGCAGTTGAAAGGTGCGCACGCTCATTATCCGGCGCCGGCAGCGATCATGGCGGCGGCGGTCGAGGGGGCACAGGTCGATTTCGATCGCGCCAGCCTCATCGAAGGGCGCTATTTCACCCATCTGGTGACCGGGCCGGTGGCCAAGAACATGATCAAGGCTTTCTTCTTTGATCTGCAGAAGATCAATGCCGGTGGTTCGCGTCCGGCGCGCGATCAGTTTCCGGGGCGCGAGTGTCGCAAGGTCGGCGTCATCGGTGCTGGCATGATGGGGCAGGGTATCGCCTATGTCTCGGCGCTCGCCGGTATCGATGTGGTCTTGATCGATAACGATGCGCAGGCTGCTGAGCGTGGCCGTGACTACAGTCGCCAATTGCTCGACAAGCGGGTGGCACGCGGACGCCTGCAGGCCGACAAGGCGGCCGCCATCCTGCAGCGTATCCATGCCGGTACGGATTTTTCGGCGCTGGCGGATTGTGATCTGGTCATCGAGGCGGTTTTTGAGAATCGTCAGATCAAAGCTGAGGTCAGTCAGCGTGTCGCCAGCATCGCGCGTCCCGATCTCATCCTGGCCTCGAACACCTCGACCTTGCCGATCACCGGCCTGGCACAGGCTTTCGTCGATCCGGCGCGTTTCATCGGACTGCACTTTTTCTCGCCAGTCGACAAGATGCCTCTGGTCGAGATCATCTGTGGCGAGAAGACTGACGCGGCGACGCTGGCTTTCGCCTTCGATTATGTCCTCAAATTGCGCAAGACGCCCATCGTCGTCAATGACAGCCGCGGCTTCTTCACCTCACGGGTCTTTGCGACCTATTGCTATGAAGGCGTCGCCATGCTCGCCGAGGGTTATCCGGCGGCGAGCATCGAGCAGGCGGCTTTACAGGCCGGTATGCCGGTCGGCCCGCTGGCCGTGCTCGATGAGGTCAATCTGGAACTGACGCGCAAGGTCAGGACGCAGACGCGTGAGGATTTTGCTGCCGAGGGCAAAGTCATGCCGCAACACCCGGCGGAAGCGGTGATCGATGCCATGTGCGAACGCTTTAAGCGCCCGGGGAAAAAGGAAGGAGCCGGCTTCTACGACTACCCGGCGAGCGGCAGCAAGCACTTATGGCCGGGGTTGCGCGAGCATTTCGCCGATCAGGCGTTGGCGCAACCGAATGACGCGCAGTTTGCAGAGTTGCAGGAGCGACTGCTGATGCGTCAGGCCATCGAAGCGGCGCGCTGTTATGAGGAAGGCGTGCTGCGCTCGGTCGCCGACGCCAACATCGGTTCGATCTTCGGCATCGGCATGGCGCCGTGGACGGGTGGGCAGCTGCAGTACATCAACTATCGCGGTCTGCCTGATTTCGTCGCGCGAGCCGATGCGCTTGCCGAGCGTTATGGTCGCGATCGTTTCGCTCCGCCGGAGCTTTTGCGGCGCATGGCAGGCGCGGGTGAGGTGTTCGAGTAAGGAAATCTGCATCTGGCCAGTTTCCGTCAGCCTGGGTTAAGGTAGCCGGGTTGTTCTTCAGGAAAGAGCCATGTTGAACTGGTCGATCGCGGTGCCCGCGCTATTGTTTCTGGGAGGCAGTGTCGGTGCCGTGATCGCCTGGATGGTCATGCCCTGGTTCAGCGATCGCCGTGTACCCAGGCACAGCGATCTGATCAACAATCTTCTGCATCTGATTTCCACTCACCCGCAGCAGCTCGATCAGCTGCTAGGTTCGATGAATGAGGCCTTATGGGTCTTCGATATTGAACGTCGCGAACTGCTCTTCGTCAGCGACTCGGTGTTGCGCATCTATGGCCTCAGTCGAGATGAACTGCAGCAGCAGCCGCTCAGTCTGTTGCGGCGCTTGCATCCCGATGATGTCGATAAGGTGCGAGCCGCCTGGGATGGGCTGCTGTCGGGGCAGAGTGTCGACATCGAGCATCGTCTGCTCTGGGAGACCGGCGATATCTTCTGGGTTCATGTCGAAGCGCATCGTCTGCGTGATCGCAATGACCGGCGCCTCGTCGGCGGTGTGTCGCGCGATATTACCGCACAAAGGCGATTGAGTGAGTTCTGGCGAGTCAGCGAAGAACGCTATCGCCGCCTGGTCAGTATGGCCGACACCTGCATCATCGTCCTCGATGAATCCTTGCATATCCTCGAGTGGAATGAAGCCGCCGATCGTATTTTTGGCCTGACCCGTGCCGAAGCCCTGGGCATGAGTTTCCTTGAGAACGCGCTGCGTCCAGGCGATCGTGACGCCTGGTATCAGGCCTGGCTGGCCTTGCGCGAAGATGCTGATATTTTTCGTATGGAGACGGAAGTCGTCGGCGTGCGTGGCGTCGTTTTCTGGATTTCCTGGAATAGTCGTCTGTACATCAATCCGCACAATGCCCGCCGTGAGCTGGTCGTCGTCGGTATGGATGTCAGTGAACTGCATCGGATGACGCATGATATGGCGCGCAATGAGCGTCATTTCCGGGCCATCTTCGAAAACTCACCGACCGCCATGGCCTTGGTGCGCGATGATGGTCAGTTGCTGCGCGTCAATCGTGAATACGAAAACTTTTTCGCGGCATCGGCGGAACAACTGCTCATGCGCTCAGCGATCGAGCGCGCCGATCACCCCGGTGGACGCTATCTGAGCGAGGATCTGCGTCGGCTCGAGCACGGCCAGGAAAGTCTGCAGGTGCTGCGCGTCTATCGTACGACGCAGGGCGATGTGCGTTGGGGTAATACCTGGTTGCGTCGGCACGAGGTCGGCGAGGATGGTCATGTTCTGTATCTCGAGCTCATTCTCGATGTCACCGAACAAAGGCGCGCCGAGGCAGCTCTCAATGAGCGCGATCGGCAATTGGCGAGCATGGTCAGCAATCTGCCGGGCATTCTCTACAGCTATGGCTGCAAGCTCGGACAAGGTCTGCTGGTCGAGGCCGAGCAGTATCGTCTGTTCAATCTGCATCATGACTGGCGCCCCACTTTCATCAGCGAAGGTGCGCAACAGATCACCGGCTTCAAGGCTGAAAGTTTCACCCGTGGCGATGTCTTTTCCCTGGGCCATCTGATTCTGGCGGAAGATCGTGCACAGCTGATTCCCCTGATGGAACGCGCCATCAATCAAGGTGGCAGCTTCGAGCTTCTCTACCGCATCCGCGGGGCGGCCTCGGAATTGCGCTGGATCTCTGAGCGTGGGCGAGCCATCGTCAGTCATGGACAGCTGATGGTGGAAGGGCTGATGCTCGATGTCACCTCACAGAAACTGGCTGAGGAGAGTGAGCAGATCTATCGCCAGCTGGTGGCGGATACGCATACCGGGTTTCTCGCCATCGATGGCAATGGCCTGGTGCATGACGCCAACCGCCCTTTTCTCGAGTTTCTCGGGCTGACGCAGATCGATCGCCTCCTCCTGCACTCCATCTATGAGTGGACGGCGGCGGAATCGCGCGCCGCGACCATCGCCATGATTGCGGAAGTGAGCACGGGGGCGGCGGTCAAGGACGTCGAACTCGATTACATCGCCGCCGATGGCCGACGTGTCACCCTCCTGCTCAGCGCCGTGGCGACGCGCAGCGATCACGATGTTCTCATCCGCTGTCTGCTCGTCGATGTCTCTGAGCGCCGCCGGCAGCAACGTGAGCTCGAGCAGAATCGCAACCTCCTGGCTGAGTCGCAGCGTATCGCCGGTCTTGGTTTCTGGGTCGAGGACCGGGCGGCGGCCACCTGGTTGGCTTCCGAGGAGCTCTGCGCGCTGCTCGGGTGGACGCGCGCTCCGCGTCCGGACGAGCATGATCGATGGCTGGAGGAAGTGCATGCCGATGACCGTCCCCAGGTCGAAGCGCAACTGCGCCGCGGCGAGGTCTCCTGTCGTCCTTTCAATCTCGAATTTCGGCTCCGGGCCGGTGCCCAGGGCGTGCGCTTCATGCGCTGCAGCATCAATGTCGATCTCGATGCACAGGGGCGGGTGTTGCGCTGGGTCGGGGTTCTGCAGGACGTCACCGCCATGCGCCAGGCGGAGCAGGCTATCCTCTTGTCGGAGCAGCGTTATCGTTCACTGTTCGACTCCAGTATCGATGGCATCTGTATCCTCGATTTGCACGGGTGTATCGAGGAGACCAATCCCGCTTTTCAGAACATCGTCGCCTATGATGCGCAGGATCTGCGTGGTATGAATGAACATGATCTGACGCTTCCTGACGATCGTGCGCAGGACGCCCGCATCCTGCAGCAGGTGTTGGCGCGTGGCTACGCTGAGATCCCGCGCAAGACCTATCGTTGCCGGCATGGCGCTGCGGTGGCGGTGAGCGTGCGGCAATGGCTGGTTAGGGATTCCCAGCATCAGCCCCAGCGCATCATGGCCATGGTGCGCGACATCACCGAACTCGAGGTCATCGAGGCGGAAAAGGAACAGCTGCAGCGTGCCGTACAGCAGGCGCAGAAGATGGAGGCGATCGGCCATCTCACCGGCGGCATCGCGCATGATTTCAACAACATTCTGACCAGCATTCTCGGCTATGCCGATCTATCCTTGCGCTATTTTGATACTGATCCAGGGCATCGCTTGACGCGCTACATTCGGCAGATCCGCAGCGCTGGCGAGCGTGCGCGTGAGTTGATCGCGCAGATGTTGATCTTCAGTCGCGGTGGTCGTTCGCCCGGGCGCGTGCAACCTATCCAAGAGCCGATTCTGTCGACCTTGCGCATGCTCCGCCCGGCCTTGCCGTCGTCTCTACATCTGCGCACTCAGGTCGACGCCGATACGCCGCCGATCCTGGTCGATGCCGTACAGTTGCAGCAGGTGGTGATGAATCTGGTCATCAATGCTCGCGATGCCGTCGGTGCCTCGGGTGAGGTGGTGGTGGCGCTGCAACAGGCTGACATTGCGGCGACTCACTGTGCCTCCTGTCATGCCCGCATCGAAGGCCATCACGTCGTCATCGACGTCGCCGACAACGGGCCGGGTATCGATCCGGCCATCGTCCTGCGCATCTTCGATCCCTTTTTCACGACCAAGGAAGTGGGACGTGGCAGTGGCATGGGGCTGTCGGTCGTGCACGGTATCGTGCATGAGTTCGGCGGGCACATCCTGCTGGAGAGTGTGCCAGGGCGCGGTGCCCATTTTCGTATCCTCTTCCAGGCCCAGACCCTTGAAGGCATCGCCGCTAGCACGGCTGGAGGCGATCTGCGGCCGGCATTGCCAGCGGCGGCCGGTGGTGCTGCCATCCTCATCGTCGAAGATGAGCTAGCGGTAGCGCAGATGCTCGCGGAGCTGCTGTCCCTGTATCACTATCGCGTGCAGATCCTCCAGGATCCGCTGCAAGCGCTCGCCGCTTTACGCGTCGATCCTCGGTCTTTCGATCTGCTCATCGCCGATCAGGTCATGCCGGGTTTGCTCGGACATGAATTGGCCGCCCAGGTACGGCTCCTGCATCCGACCCTGCCGATACTGCTGTGCAGTGCCCAGGCCGAGCTTGTGCAGCGCCAGCAGACCTTGCCGGATGCCTGCGCCTTGCTGAGTAAACCCATCGAAGCGGAAGCCTTGCTGCGCGTCGTGCAGGATTTGCTGCAGCAGGCGAGAGGGGGGCTTCCCGATCTCAGGGTGGATACGGTATAAGCTCAGGCATGGGTATCCTGGTCGCCAGGGCCTGATCGGGAGTGCTTGCGCAACATGAATCTCTGGGTCGTTTTATTGGTGCTCTATCTGCAGGAAAACTCATCCATGCCGGCGCTCGATCTGATCGACGGTATGATCCTGCGGGCGGCGCTGGCCTTGCGTACCCGCCGTCTGCCCGGTGGCGGATGGATGTCGCTGCTGTTGTGGTTGCTCGTGCCTGAGCTGCTGGTCGGTCTGCTCGGACATCTGCTGCGCGGCCATCTCTGGGGGATGGCCAGTTTTGCCCTGAATTTTGTTCTCGTTCTGGTCATCCTCGGGCCGCACACCGAGGCGCGCATGCTCCCCGAAAATGAAGACTCGCCGGAGCCTGCGCCGGAGTCGACGCAGCAGCTGACCCTATTGCCGGCGCGCGAAGGGCATGAGTCCTATTTTCGCGCACAGCTGCTGGTGATCGGGCGTCGGCATCTGCGTTATCGCATGAGTCCCTTGTTCTGGTGGGTATTGCTCGGGCCGCTGGGCATGCTGCTGGTTGCACTGCTGGTCTTTGCACGGCGCTGTGACCCGGAGCAGCCCTGGGTGGATGAACTCGACAGGATGCTGTTCTGGGTAGAATGGTTGCCGGGACGCTGCCTGATGGTGAGCATCGCCATGCTCGGAGATTTCATGGCTTCCCTTGAGACGCTCAAGGCGACTTGGCGCACCCTGCATCCGAGCGACACCCTGTTGCCGGCGCTGATCGAACAGAGCCTGCGCTGGTCACCTCTGCAGGATGGCGATGCTCCAGGTAGTGCCGTCTGGCAGGAAAGGCTGCAGGCCTTGCAGGCGCTTTTTCATCGCTGCCGGACCTTCTGGGTGGTCGTTCTGGCCATGCTCACTCTCTATACGCCGCTGCCTTGAGACTCCTGTGCTGTCTGCTGCTGGCGCTGAGCTCCTTGTCGGCAGCGGGTGCGCGCCTGGTCAGTCTGGCACCCTCTTTCACCACCCTCATCGATGAACTCGGTGCGTGTTCGCAGCTCGTCGCCCAGGTCGGTCAGGTACGCGACCGCAGTGCCTGTGCGCAGGCACCGGAGATAGCGCGCGGCCTGCAGTGGAGTGATGAAGAGCTACTCGCCCTGCATCCTGATCTCGTGTTGGTCTGGGCGGGGGGAGTCGATGCGCAGCGACTGCAGTCTTTGCGTGATCTCGGTTTGCACTTGCGTATTTTTGATCCGCATACCCTGGCAGACGTCAGGGCCATGATCCTCAGCCTGGGTCGCATCACCGCCCGGGAAGCGCAGGCGACGCGCCTGGTGGCACACTATGAGCAGGGCATCGGTGCATTGACGCACCTTTATGGCGCGAGCCCCTGGCTGAACGTCTTCTATCAGGTGTGGCCGCAGCCCCTGATGACCTTGGCGACCGACCATTATGTCGCACAGGCTCTGCGTCTGTGTCATCTGCAGCTGATTTCGCCGTCGGCGCATGGCGGCGCCATCAGTCTGTCGCCAGAATGGCTGTTCACCCAGTCGCTGCAGGCCATCATTCTGCCCGGGCATCAGATACTCGCCGCACGTTTGCCGGCCATCCCGGTGGTCAACATCGATGCGTCGCGACTGGAACGACCGGATGCCGAGATGCTCGATGGGCTCGATGCCATCTGTCGGCGCGTGCGCGCCGCTGCGCTGAAATAAGTTTCAGTACGGGAGCTGGAACCGGAGCCATGAACAGACTAAGGCGTCGCCGGTACTTGGGGATGCAACATCTCTGCTCTATGCTGTCTGCAGCAGAGAAGGAGTCGATGATGCAGGATCAAGACCCGATTGAGACGCAGGAGTGGCTGGCGGCACTGGCGTCGTTGCTGGCGCGCGAGGGGCAGGAAAGGGCGCAGTTCATCCTGGCGCGTCTGCTCGAGGCCGGATATGCGCAAGGTCTGCGACCGCCCGGCTTGAACACGCCCTATCTCAACAGCATCGCGCCGCAGGATGAAGCGCAGCGCCCGGGCGACCCTTGGATGGAGCGGCGTCTGCGCTCGCTGATCCGCTGGAATGCCCTGGCCATGGTCATGCGCGCCAATGCCGATGAGGAGGAGCTGGGCGGCCATATCGCCACTTTTGCTTCCAGCGCGACCTTGTACGATGTCGGTTTTCAGCATTTCTTTCGTGCTGCGACGGATGATTTTGGCGGTGACATGCTCTACATCCAGGGGCATTCGGCGCCGGGTATCTACGCACGCTCTTTTCTCGAGGGGCGTATCTCGGAACGTCAGCTCGAGAATTTCCGGCGTGAGGTCGGTGGCAAGGGTCTGTCCTCTTATCCGCATCCCTGGCTGATGCGCGATTACTGGCAGTTTCCGACGGTGTCGATGGGTCTGGGTCCGATCATGGCCATCTATCAGGCGCACGTCCTCAAATACCTCGTCAATCGCGGTCTTCTGCCCGATCAGGGACGTAAGATCTGGGCCTTTCTCGGTGATGGTGAGATGGATGAGCCGGAGTCTCTCGGCGCCCTCGCTCTCGCCGGGCGCGAGAAGCTCGATCCTTTGATCTTCGTGGTCAACTGCAATCTGCAGCGTCTCGATGGGCCGGTGCGCGGCAACGGCAAGATCATCCAGGAGCTCGAGTCCCTCTTTCGTGGTGCCGGCTGGAATGTCATCAAACTCGTCTGGGGCAGTGGCTGGGATCGCCTGCTCGCCCGTGATCATGAGGGGTATCTGCGGCGGCGCATGCAGGAGTGCGTCGATGGTGAGTTTCAGGCCTACGCCATGCATGGCGGCGCTTACACGCGCGAGCATTTTTTCGGCAAATATGCGCCTTTGCGGGAGATGGTCGCCGACATGAGCGACGACGAGATCAATGATCTCAAACGCGGTGGTCATGATCCGCAGAAGGTCTATGCCGCCTATGCCGCAGCGCTGGCGCACCAGGGCGGACCGACCGTCATCCTTGCCAAGACTATCAAGGGCTATGGGACGGGGCAGGGCGAGGCGGTCAACAAGACGCATCAGATCAAACATCTCGATCTGGCTTCCCTGAAGATCTTCCGCGATCGTTTCGGTATGCCCTTCAATGATGAGGAGCTGGCGCGCCTGCCCTTTTATCGGCCGCCCGAGGACAGTCCTGAGCTGCGCTATCTGCGCGAGCGCCGTCAGGCCCTGGGCGGATATCTGCCGCGTCGTCAGCCGCTCGGGCCGACTCTGCCGGTGCCGGATCACGCCAGCCTGCAGTCGCTGTTGCAAGCCTCGGATCGTCCCATGTCGACGACCATGGCCTTCGTGCGCCTGCTCAATCTCCTGCTCAAACAGGAGGTGCTGGGTGAGCGCATCGTGCCCATCGTGCCGGATGAGGCGCGCACCTTCGGCATGGAGGGTCTGTTTCGGCAGCGCGGCATCTATTCCAATGTCGGACAGCTGTATGAGCCTGAGGACAAGGCGCAGGTCATGTACTACCGCGAGGACGTCAAAGGTCAGATCCTCGAGGAGGGCATCAATGAAGCCGGCGCCATGAGCGCCTGGATCGCGGCCGCCAGTGCTTACAGCGTGCATCAGCTGCCCCTGGTGCCCTTCTACATCTTCTACTCGATGTTCGGTTTCCAGCGTGTCGGCGACCTCGCCTGGGCGGCCGGCGATATTCAGGCGCGCGGTTTTCTGCTCGGCGCTACCAGTGGCCGGAGTACACTCAATGGTGAAGGGCTACAGCATCAGGACGGGCATTCGCCGGTTCTCGCCTCCACCATCCCCAACTGCCGTGCCTACGATCCGGCCTATGCCTATGAATTGGCGGTGATCGTGCGCGATGGTCTGCAGCGCATGTACGAGCAGCAGGAAAACATCTATTACTACCTCACCCTGGTCAATGAGAACATCCTGCATCCAGCCATGCCCGAGGCGGCTGAAGAGGGTATCCTGCGTGGCATGTATTTGCTGCGACCGGCCGGGCAGGTGACGGGTAAGCGCGTCAATCTGCTGGCAGCGGGGATCATGGTGCCGGAAGCCTTGCTCGCCGCGACCATCCTGCACGACGTTTACGCCGTCGAGGCGCAGGTGTTCAGCGTCACCAGTTTCAATGAGCTGCGCCGCGATGGTCTCGCCTGTGAGCGGCATAACCGCTTGCATCCCACCGATGTCGCGCGCCTGCCGTGGATCACGCAGCTGTTGCGCCAGCACAAGGCGGCGGTCGTGGCGGTGTCGGATTTCATGAAGATCCATGCCGATCAGGTGCGCGCCTGGGTCCCTGACGTCTATCAGGTACTCGGCACCGATGGCTTCGGTCGCTCTGATACGCGAGCGGCCTTACGTCGGCATTTCGAGATCGATCATGAGCACATCGTCGTCGCCGCTCTCTATGCCATGGCAGAACGCGGTGACCTCGGACGCAGCGTCGTCGATGACGCCCTGCAACGCTTTCGTATCGATGTCGACGGCATGGACCCACGCGACGCTTGAGGAGAGGGCAGATGGTGGAACAGAGCATAAAGATTCCCGATCTTGGCACCGATACGGCGACGGTGATCGAAATCCTGGTGCAGGAAGGGCAGGAGATCGTCGTCGATCAAGCGCTGATCACGCTGGAATCAGCCAAGGCGACTATGGAGCTGCCCAGTCCGGTGGCGGGGCGTTTGCTGCGCTGGCAGCTGGCGCTCGGTTCCGAAGTCCATCAGGGCGATGACTGGATGCTGGTGGCGGTCGCTGAAGCATCAGCGCCAGCACCGGCACCGGCACCAGCACCAGCATCAGCACCAGCACCAGCATCAGCACCGGCACCGGCACCGGCACCGGCACCGGCACCAGCACCAGCACCAGCACCAGCACCAGCACCAGCACCAGCACCAGCGGCCCTGTCCCAAAATGAAGCCGTGGTGCACGCGGGGCCGGCGGTGCGGCGTTTGGCGCGCGAGATGGGCATCGATCTTGCGCAGGTGTCTGGACAGGGGCCGCATGCGCGCATCCTCAAGGAGGATCTCAAGGCCTATGTGCGCGGCCGTCTGCAGGCTGTGCCGGCGCATGAAAGTTCTGATCTGGCAGGGTTGCTGGCAGCACAGGAGCGGCGTTTACGGCAAGCTGGAGCGGTCGAATTTCAACCTTTCACGCGCTTGCAAAAACTATCGGCACGACATCTGAGCGACGTGCGCGCGCAAGTGGTGCCGGTGACGCAGTTTGAATCGGCAGACATCACCGAGCTCGAGGCCTTCCGTTTGCAGGAAAAGGCGGGGGCGGCGCAGCAAGGGGTGAAGCTGACGCTGTTGCCTTTCCTGGTGCGCGCTCTGGCGACGATGCTGCGCCGTTATCCGCGCTTCAACAGTGAGTGGCGTGTCGATGGTGAGGGGATCTGGCTCAAGCAGGGTGTGCATATCGCCGTTGCCGTCGATACCGAGCAGGGTCTGACGGTCCCCGTGCTGCATGATGCCGATCGCCTCGGGATTTTTGAGATCGCGCGCCAGCTCGAGGCGCTCGCGGTGGCGGCGCGTGAGCAGAAGTTGCGGCCAGCCGATCTCAGTGCTGCCAGTATGACAATTTCTTCATTGGGCGGGGTCGGGGGGACGGCTTTTACGCCGGTGGTCGATCTGCCACAGGTAGCGATTCTCGGCGTTTCGCGGGCGTCGATACAGCCGGTATGGGACGGTCAGTCCTTTCAGCCGCGCCGGCTCTTGCCTTTGTCCTTGAGCTACGATCACCGCGTCATCGATGGGGCGCTGGCGGCGCGTTTTGCCAGTGAGCTGGCGCAGCTGTTGCAGGACCTGCGGCGCTTGTTGCTATAAGTCAAAATGCCACGGTGTTGGTCATCGTGTGTCTTGACAAGAATCGCTGTTTTTGCCAAAAATGTTGGTTTTCATCGAGGGCGCAGGGCGACGGAGCCACCCTTTCCGTCGCTGGCGTCGTCGGTGCTTGCCCGTCGAGGGTCGGCGAACCACCGATGCCTCGCAGCGTTTCGCTTCGCCACGCATAAGCCTGTGGCAAGTCGATACGGCCTCACCCGGCAGAACTGGGCGGGCGAGTACCAAGCGTCGATCGGCATGGTGCTGGATCGCTGATTCTTTGTGAGGGTGAGTCCGTGGAACTCTTATCTGGTGGAGAAATGCTCGTCCGTGCGCTCGCGGACGAGGGGGTCGAGGTCATCTTCGGTTACCCTGGTGGGGCCGTCCTGCATATCTACGATGCGCTCTTCAAACAATCCCAGCTGCGCCATGTCCTGGTGCGCCATGAGCAGGCGGCGGGGCACGCCGCCGATGGTTATGCGCGCTCCACCGGCAAGCCCGGTGTCGTGCTGGTGACTTCGGGGCCAGGGGCGACGAATACTGTCACCGCCATCGCTACCGCCTATATGGACTCGATTCCGATGGTGGTGATCTCGGGGCAGGTTCCGAGCAACCTCATCGGTGAGGATGCTTTCCAGGAAACCGACATGATCGGGGTCTCTCGCCCTATCGTCAAACACAGTTTCCAGGTGCGCCGTGCCGAGGATATTCCGGCGGTGATCAAAAAAGCATTTTATATCGCTTGCACCGGGCGGCCGGGGCCGGTCGTCGTCGATGTGCCGAAGGATTGCACCAATCCTGGCGATAAGTTTCCCTATGAGTACCCGCAGAAAGTCAAGATGCGCTCTTATGCGCCGGTGCAGCGTGGACACGCCGGCCAGATCAAGAAGGCCATCGATGAGCTGTTGCAGGCGGAGCGTCCGGTGATCTATGCCGGTGGTGGTGTCGTCCAGGGCAATGCCAGCGCACAGCTGGTCGAGTTGGTGCGTCGTCTCGATGCGCCGGTGACGACGACGTTGATGGGCCTTGGTGCCTATCCTGGCTCGGATCGCCTATGCCTCGGTATGCTCGGTATGCACGGTACTTACGAAGCCAATATGGCCATGCATCACGCCGACATCATCCTCGCCATCGGTGCCCGCTTCGATGATCGTGTCACCAACAATCCGCGCAAGTTCTGTCCGCAGGCGCGCATCATCCATATCGATATCGATCCTGCCTCGATCTCCAAAACGGTGCGTGTCGATATCCCCATCGTCGGCGCCGTCGATGCCGTGCTCAACGATATGCTGCCTCTGCTTGAACCGACAGCGCCGGCGGCGCGTGCCGAGGTGCGCGCGCGCTGGTGGCGGCAGATCGATGAGTGGCGAGCCTTTCACGGCCTGCGCTTTGAGCACGTTCCAGGTCTGCTCAAGCCGCAGGAAGTCATACGCATGCTGCACAAGGTGACGGCCGGCCAGGCCATCGTCACGTCGGATGTCGGTCAGCACCAGATGTTCGCCGCCATGCACTATGCCTATGATCGCCCGCGCCAGTGGATCAACTCCGGTGGTCTTGGGACCATGGGCTTTGGCCTGCCGGCCGCCATGGGCTGCCTGTTTGGCAAGCCGGAGGTGCCGGTCGTCTGCGTCACCGGTGAGGCGTCGATCCAGATGAATATCCAGGAGCTGTCGACCTGCCTGCAGTATGATCTGCCGGTCAAGATCGTCAATCTGAACAATGGCTATCTCGGCATGGTCAAGCAATGGCAGGACATGAATTATGATGGCCGTCATTCGCACTCCTACATGGAGTCGTTGCCGGACTTCGTCAAGCTCGCTGAGGCCTATGGTCACGTCGGTATGAAGATCACCGCGCAGGATGACCTCGAGGCGCGTATGCGCGAAGCCTTTGCGATGACCGATCGCCTGGTGTTCATGGATATTTATGTCGACCCGGCCGAGCACGTCTATCCCATGCAAGTGCGCGATGGATCGATGCGTGATATGTGGCTGTCGAAGATGGAGCGCACCTGACATGAGACATATCATCTCCATTCTTTTGGAAAATGAGGCGGGAGCTCTGTCGCGTGTCGTCGGCCTGTTCTCGCAGCGCAATTACAACATCGAGACGCTGACGGTGGCGCCGACCGACGATGCGACCTTGTCGCGTCTCACCCTGACCACCGTGGGTGATGATCACCAGATCGAACAGATCACCAAGCAGTTGAACAAGCTGATCGAAGTGGTCAAGGTCGTCGATTTGAGTGAAGGCGCGCATATCGAGCGCGAACTGATGCTGGTCAAAGTCAAGGCGACCGGCGCCATGCGTGCCGAAGTCAAGCGCACCTGTGATATCTTCCGCGGCCAGATCGTCGATGTGACGGCGAGTGTTTATACCGTGCAGCTGGTCGGGACTTCCGACAAGCTCGATGGTTTCCTGGAGGCGCTCACCGATACCGCCATCTTGGAAGTGGTGCGCAGTGGTGTATCTGGCATGTCGCGGGGCGAAAAAGTCCTGAGTGTGTGAGGGCGGGTGTAAGCCCATGATGAAGCGGCGGATGATTTCGCCAGAACTAGGGGAAGAATATGCAAGTTTATTACGACAAAGATGCTGATCTGTCGATCATCAAGGCGATGAAGGTCGTCATCGTCGGCTACGGTTCACAGGGTCACGCTCATGCCCAGAATCTCCGCGATTCTGGTGTCGATGTGATCGTCGGACTGCGCGCTGGTGGTGCTAGCTGGAACAAGGCCAAAGAAGCCGGCCTGACGGTGATGGAAATCGATGCGGCGGTCAAGGCGGCCGATCTCGTCATGATGCTGCTGCCGGATGAGAATATTCCGGCGGTCTATGCCGAAAGTGTGGCCCCCCACCTGCGTCAGGGCGGCACGCTGGCTTTTGCCCATGGCTTCAATGTCCACTACAACCAGGTCGTGCCGCGTCCTGACCTCGATGTCATCATGATCGCCCCGAAAGGCCCCGGGCATACGGTGCGCTCGGAATACCTCAAAGGCGGCGGCGTGCCCTCGCTCATCGCTCTTTACCAGGACGTCAGCGAACGTGCGCGCGACGTCGCTCTGTCCTATGCGGCGGCGAATGGTGGTACCAAAGGCGGTGTCATCGAGACGTCCTTCCGTGAAGAGACGGAAACCGATCTCTTCGGTGAGCAGGCGGTACTCTGTGGTGGCGCCGTTGAACTCGTCAAGGCGGGTTTCGAGACCCTGGTCGAGGCCGGCTACGCCCCCGAGATGGCCTACTTCGAGTGTCTGCATGAGCTCAAGCTGATCGTCGATCTGATGTATGAAGGCGGCATCGCCACGATGAACTACTCGATCTCCAACAATGCAGAGTATGGCGAATACGTCACCGGGCCGCGTGTCATCGCCGGTGAAGCGCGTGCCGCCATGCGCGAGTGTCTGGCCAATATTCAGAACGGTGAATACGCCAAGCGCTTCATTCTCGAAGGGCGCATGCAGTATCCCGAAATGACCGCCCGGCGCCGACTCAATGCCCAGCACCCGATCGAAGTTGTCGGCCGGCAGCTGCGCTCGATGATGCCGTGGATCGCCAAGAACAAACTGGTCGACCAGTCGCGCAACTGAGCCTGGATAAGGCAGGGAGTCGGTTATGGCGCATGATCCTGAGGAAGATGAGCTGTCGCATGAGGGTCTGACCTTCGAAGTGGAGGAGGATGATCATGACGATGGTGGGCGCAAGGTTCGCAGCAAGGGGATCTATCTCTTGCCCAACCTGGTCACCACCGCAGCTCTTTTTGCTGGGTTCTACGCCATCATCGCAGCGATGAAGGGTATCTATGACAAGGCGGCCCTGGCCGTCTTCGTCGCTGCCCTGTTCGATGGCATGGATGGCCGGGTGGCGCGTATGACCAATACGCAAAGCGCTTTCGGCGCCGAATACGACTCCTTGTCCGACATGGTGTCCTTTGGCCTGGCGCCCGCCCTCATCGTCTATAGCGACAGTCTTTCAGCGCTCGGCAAGATCGGTTGGATGGCTTCTTTCATCTACGTCGCCGCGGCGGCTTTTCGCCTGGCACGTTTCAATGTCCAGATCGCTCAGGTCGACAAGCGTTACTTCATCGGTCTGGCCAGTCCTCTCGGGGCGGCCATCGTCGCCAGCCTGGTCTGGGCCGGCCACGACAATCAGGTCAATGTCCGTGTCGCCTGGGTGGCGCTGGTCTTTGCCGTCATCACCGTCAGCACGGCTTTTTTGATGGTGAGCAATTTTCGCTATTACAGTTTCAAGGAATTCGATCGTTCACGGGTTCCTTTCGCGGTCATGCTGCCCATCGTTTTTCTGCTCTGCGCCGTCGCATCGGATCTTCCACTGGGACTACTGGCGGTGACGCTGGTCTACGCCGGTTCCGGTCCGGTGGCGGCGATCTGGCGCCGCCGGCGACTGGTGACCCTAGGGTAAGCAGCCGCCATCACTCAGCTTCTGGCGCAGTGCCGCGACGATGCCGCCACTGGCGCGCTGCGTCGATGACTGCAAGAGCTCGGTCTGGGTGGCGTCATCCATACGCCAAAGGTGGCTCAGGCGCCAGGTGGCCAGGCCGGTATCGCTGGCATGCCAGAGTTCGGCGCCGGTATGGCCATCGATGAGATCGGCTTCGATGCGGACGGGTTGTGACAGGCGATTCAGTGCCCAGAACCCGGCATAGCCCTCACTCAATTCTTCCGCACTCTCCTCGAGGAGATAGACACCGGCGATCGGGCGGGTGACTTTATGCAGGTAGAAGGCGGTGGCGATGGCGACGGTCGTCAGCACTTCGAAGGCGACATAGGCGCCGGCCCAGCGCACGGGTGTCTCGCCATAGTCGGTGATGCGCCAGCGCAGGTAGACGTCGGCCGCTTGCTGGGTGTGCAGCGTCGTCAGGGCGCTGGCCGATAGTGGGTGGCCGATGTTGCCGATCGCCGCGCTCGATCCTCCGGTGGTAGAGAGCAGAGGAAGCCCGGTCTGCGTCAAAGACGCCATCAAGTCCTGGCTCGCCTGGTCATCGATCTGTTGGCGCTGCTGCAGCAGCGTCGCCGCTGCGATTTTTTTCTCATCGTGATTGAGCACCCGGCGCAAAGAAGCGTCGCGTACGGCATTGGGCAGGCGCAGCACGGCCAGTGTCGGCGGCCGGCAGGTGGGCGGATGCTGAATCTCCTGGCGCGTACAGGCGCTGAGGCCGAGGGCGGCGATGAGCAGGGCCAGATACGGCCGATGCGGTAGGCATTGTCGTTGGCGAGTGGGGAGGGGGCAAGCGGCCTGATCGCTCATCTTCATGGAGTCTCTCGTGCTGGAATAGCCCTGCATTTCGGGCGTTGCCGGTCATAGCACGAGCGTCGAAAAATAGCAGATGAATTTATCCTGCAATTGTAAGCAGCATCATCTTGGTGGCGATCATGCCTCAAAGTCGGCGCAGGCCATCGAGCAGCGGGCCATGCCGATGGAAGGGTGATCAGGAGCTAAGGGGCCGTCGTGCCGTACTGAGAGCATCGGCACGACGGGGTGATCTGCTAGAGATCGTAGCCCGACTCGCCATGCAACAGCAGGTCGATGCCCTCGGTCTCGCGCTCCGAGCTGACTCGCATCGGGCCACTGACGGCCTGAACGAGGTGGATCAGGATCCAGGTGACGCCGCCGGCGTAGACGAAGGTGGTGACGATGCCGAGCAGCTGCACGCGCACCTGTTCGGCGACGCTATGGTTGGGTGTGGCGAAGCCGGTGCCAGCGAAGACGCCGAGGCCGGGAGCGCAGAGTAGTCCGGCCATGAGGGTGCCGAGGATGCCGCCGACGCCGTGGACGGGAAAGACATCGAGGGAGTCATCGATGGCCCAGACACGCTTGACCAACTGAGTCATACCGAAACAGATGCAGCCGGCCAGAACGCCGATGAGCAAGGCGCCACCGGGGCCGACGGAGCCGGATGCCGGCGTGATGGTGCCTAGGCCTGCGACCATGCCGGTGACAATGCCGAGGACGGATGGCTTACCAAAGCGGCGCCATTCCAGGGTCATCCAGGTCAGTGCGCCGGCAGCAGCGGCGATGTGGGTGGCGGCCAGAGCGAGAGCGGCAGCGCCATCGGCGGCGAGCGCTGAACCGGCATTGAATCCAAACCAGCCCACCCACAGCATGCCGGCACCGGTCACCGTCATCGTCATATTATGGGGGGGCATGCTCTGGCGAGGAAAGCCGCGGCGGGCGCCCAACGTCAGGGCGGCGACCAGGGAGGCGACCCCGGCGGTGATGTGTACGACGGTGCCGCCGGCATAATCGAGCAGGCCGCGTTGTTGCAGGAAGCCGCCACCCCAGACCCAGTGACAGACCGGTGTGTAGACGAGGATGACCCATAGCGCGCTGAACAACAGCATGGAAGAAAAGCGGATGCGCTCGGCATAAGCGCCGACGATCAGCGCCGGAGTGATGATGGCGAAGGTCATCTGGTACATGGCGAAGAGGACTTCAGGAATGCCATTGGGGCCGACGGCGGTGCGCCCCATGCCGACGAACATGACGCGCGAGAAGCCGCCGATCCAGTCGTTCCAGGCGCCACCCGCGGTGAAGGCGAGCGAATAGAGGCCGCCCAGCCAGAGCAGGCTGACCAGCGCCGAGATGGCGAAGCATTGCGCCATGACCGATAACACATTGCGTGAGCGCACCAGGCCACCGTAGAAGAGGGCCAGGCCGGGTAGGGTCATGAACAGGACCAGGGCCGTCGAAGTCAGCATCCAGGCGGTGTTGCCGGCATCGAAGGTCGCTGCCTGGCTGCTGGGTATGAAGAAGAGGAGGAGGCCGGAGAGCAGGCTGGGTGAAAAAAGTCGTTTCATGGCATTCTCAAGAAGTCCGAAGAAGATGACGGATATTTTGATCGGGGGGGCATACGGCGGCTGGCCTAAAGAGCGTCACGATCGGTTTCGCCGGTGCGAATGCGCACGACGTGCTCGAGGTCGCTGACAAAGATCTTGCCATCGCCGATCTTGCCGGTGCCAGCCGCCTTGCTGATGGCATCGACCACGGCATCGACGCGATCGGCGGGGACGGCGGCTTCGATGCGCAGCTTGGGAACGAAGTCGACGACGTATTCGGCGCCACGATAGAGCTCGGTATGGCCTTTCTGGCGACCAAAGCCCTTGACTTCACAGACGGTCAGTCCCGTGGCGCCGACTTCCGCCAGGGCGGCTCGCACATCTTCCAGCTTGAAGGGTTTGATGATCGCGGTCACCATCTTCATGATCTTCACTCCTTATGCATCAAAATGAAGCAAGAGCATACACCAAGAGAGTGCATCGCGTGTCGGTGCGGGGGATGGCTCTGGGTGTGTGGCGAAAAATTCACCAAACCGTCACTTGAATCACATGAGGCAGTCAAAAGGCCTTGACTCCTATGCTTGCGGGCTTATACTTCATCTCCCTGTCGCGCTGTGGATCCCTGATCCAGCAGCAAGGAAGTGAAAAACTTCTTGACCGGGTGAAAAAAGCGCGTAGAATACGCGCTCCCTGCTAGGGGCGGTGATCGAGAAGATCGGTAGCCGAAGATCTTTAAGAATCGAGTACAGACAATTTGTGTGGGTTTTTGCT
>JAKBFV010000105.1 GCA_021833365.1 Pseudomonadota bacterium
CCAGCGGTCGCCCGTGATAGAGCAGCAGACCCTTGTCCTCGCCGCCCATGCGTCGCCCGGCGCCACCGGCGAGGAGCAGACCATCGATCAATGTCGTCGCCAGTATGTCCATCGTTCGTTCTCCTGCACCGCCCATGCTAGCATGCAGCGGCTAGCATCGGCGTATATCGCCGGCTTGAGGAGGTCCCATCATGTCGCCATCGCCTGAGCCGCAGGACATCCTCGGGCCACAGGGTCTGCTCGCGCAACGCCGCCCTGGCTTTGAGGTCAGGACCACACAGCTGGCGATGAGCGAGATGATACGCAGTCATCTCGGTCAGGCGGTCACCTTGTTGATCGAGGCCGGTACCGGCACCGGCAAGACCTTCGCTTATCTCGTACCCGCTCTGCAGCGTGCTGCCAAGGTGATGATCGCGACCGGCACACGCCATCTGCAGGATCAGCTCTTTCATGGCGATCTGCCCTATCTGATGCAGATGACCGGACATCGCCCGGCGGCTTTGCTCAAGGGACGCGCCAATTATCTTTGTCACCACCGCCTGGAGCAGGAGGTCGAGTTCTATCGCAAGGAAGTGCGCGAGACCTTTGCCGATCTGGAGAAGATTCGGCGCTGGGCAGCGCTGACGGAAGACGGTGATATCAACAGCATGAGCGAAGTCGCTGAAGACGCCGAGATCTGGTCGCGCGTCACCAGCACGACGGACAATTGTCTCGGTGCCGACTGCCCTCGCATCGAGCAGTGTTTCATCAACAAGGCGCGTCAGCGCGCCATGGACGCCGATGTGGTGGTCATCAACCATCATCTGTTCTTCGCCGATGCGGCGGTGCGCGATGAAGGTTTTGCCGAACTATTGCCGCAGGTCGATCTGCTCATCTTCGATGAAGCGCATCAATTGCCAGACGTCGCCAGCCGCTTCTATGGACAGAGCGTCTCGGCGCGGCAGATCCTCGATCTCATCCGCGACACCCGCGTCGCCCTGCAGCAGGAAGGCGGCGCCGCCCGCACCAGCGGTGAAATCATCCTCGATCAGCTACGGCAGGATCTGGCGGCGATTCGTGAGGCCATGGGGGCGGAAGGGCGTGGCACCTTTGCCCAGGTCGCCGATCGCATCGCTGCCGCCGCCGCCCTGCTCGGTGAGCGACTGCAGGCCCTCACCGTCATCCTCGCCGGGGTGGCGGCGAGTGGTGCGGATTTGCAGCGCCTGAGTGAACGCTCTCAGGGTCTGGCCGGTGACTGGCAGAGTCTGCTGCAAACCGGCGAGGGCGGCGGTGACGTCCATTGGTTCGAGGCGAGCAAGACCGGCTTCAGTCTTGGACGCACCCCCCTGCACGTCGATGCCGACATCCGTGCCTTGCGGCAGAGCTTCGCCGGAACCTGGGTGCTGACGTCAGCGACCCTGGCCATCGACGGCGACTTCGACTATTTCATCGCGCAGATGGGTCTGCAGGATCTGCCCGTGCAGCAGCAGGTCTTCGCCAGCCCCTTCGACTACGCCCGGCAAGCCCTGCTCTACGTCCCGCGTGGCCTGCCGCAGCCCAATGATCCGCGCTACTACGCCGCGCTCTGGCCAGAGATCCGCCGCCTTCTCGCTTTCAGTCAGGGACGTGCTTTCCTGCTCTTCACCAGCCACCGTGCCTTGCGCGAAGCGGAGAAAGTCTTGCAGGACTTGCCGTTTCCATTGTTCGTGCAGGGACGACAGCCACGCCATCAGCTGGTGCAAAGCTTCAAAGAGCATGGTCAGGGCGTGCTTCTCGGCACCGGCTCCTTCTGGGAGGGTGTCGATGTTCAGGGCGATGCCTTGTCTTTGGTGGTCATCGATCGTATCCCTTTCACGTCACCCGCCGATCCCCTGCATGAGGCTCGCATTCAGGCTGAGAAGGCGGCGGCGCGCCCGGCGTTTTTTACCTTGCAGCTGCCTGAGGCGATCATGGCGCTCAAGCAGGGCGTCGGCCGCCTCATCCGTTCGAGCCGGGACCGCGGCGTCATGGTCATCGCTGATCCGCGTCTCGTGCAACAGGCTTACGCGCAGCAGATCCTGCACGCCCTGCCGGCGATGCCGCGTACGCGCGAGCGCGAGCGGGTGAGGGAGTTCTTTCAGCGCCTGCAGGAAGAGGAAAATAAGGACAAAAAGGAGGAAAAAGATGCGCCTGTTGGCCCTTGAAACCGCCACTGAAGCCTGTTCCGTCGCTTTGTCAGACGGGCATGAACTGAGCTGGCGCTATCAGCACGCGCCGCGCCGGCAGACTGAGCTGCTCCTGCCCATGGTTGATGAACTGCTGGCGGCGGCACAATGGCCGCTGTCGAGCATCGACGTCTTCGCCTATAGCGCAGGTCCCGGTGCTTTCTCTGGGGTACGCCTCGGCGCCGCCGCCGTGCAAGGTCTGGCCTTTGCCTGCCAGCGGCCGGTGCTGGCGGTGTCGAGCTTGCAGGCTTTGGCGCAGGGCGCCTGGCGGCGGCATGGCGCTGAGCGCATCCTGGCCCTCTTCGATGCGCGCATGCAGGAAGTCTATGCCGGTTTTTATGGCGTCCGCGACGGTCTGGCGCAAGCGCTGGCGCCGGAACGGGTGACGGCGATCGCGACGCTGAGCGATGATGGCCTGGGGCCCTGGTTTGCCGTCGGCAATGGTCTCGGTGCGCGTCAGCAGCTGCGCTTGCCGCTCTGCGGTGCAGACGCCGAACTTTGGCCGCACGCCGAAGATGTCCTCCGTCTCGCCTGGCCGCGCGCTCTCGCTGGTCAGGCCCAGGATGCGGCGCTGGCCCTGCCGGTCTATCTGCGCGATGATGTCTGGCAAAAATTGCCGGGAAGGTAGTCGCGATGGATGCTTGGGATTATGCGCAGCCTTTCGTCCTGCAACAGCGCGTCGCTGATGAACACCTCGACGCCATGCAGCACACCAACAACGTCGTCTACCTGAGCTGGATCGAGATGGTGGCTTGGGCGCACTCGCATGCACTGGGTCTGGATTTTTCTGATTATCAGCGTCTCGGCGCCGGCATCGTCGCCCGTCGCCATGAGATCGACTATCTGGCGCCAACGCGGCGTGATGATGAGATCGAGCTGGCTACCTGGATCATCGCGCGAGATCGTCTTTCCTTGCATCGTGCCTATCAGTTTCGCCGTCGTGGTGATGGACTCACCGTCCTGCGCGCGCGCACGCACTGGGTCTGTGTCGACATGCAGACGGGACGGCCGCGCCGCATGCCCGAGGAGTTCATCGTCGCTTATCAAGTTCAGGCCGACGCCCATCCTCTATAATAATGGAATGGTCGCCCCCTCCCCCTGACGGCATCTAAGTGCCAGGATTGTGGTGAACACGCAAGTTCCCACACACCAGAAGAGAGGGCGACCGATATGAAGGTTACAACCATAGGCATCGATCTGGCAAAAGAGGTTTTCCAAGTGCACGGCGTAGACGAACACGGCAAGGCGGTTCTGAAGAAGTGCCTGAAGCGAGCCCAGATGTCGGCCTTTTTCGCCAACCTGCCACCCTGCCTGATCGGCATGGAGGCCTGCGGCAGTGCTCACCACTGGGCCAGGAAGCTGCAGGCGCATGGCCATACCGTACGGCTGATGCCTCCGCAGTTTGTGAAGCCCTACGTCAAGACAAACAAGAACGATGCTGCCGATGCCGAGGCGATCTGCGAGGCGGTAGCCAGGCCGAACATGCGTTTCGTGCCCATCAAGGACACCGAGCAGCAGGGCATCCTCGCCGTGCACCGGGCGCGGCAGGGGTTCGTCAGGGCCAGGACCGCCCAAGGCAACCAGATCCGGGGCCTGCTTGCGGAATACGGGATCGTGATCCCCCAGGGAATCCACAACATCGCCAAGCGTTTGCCTGGCATTCTTGAGGATGCCGATAACGGCTTGCCCGGCATATTCCGGCAGTTGGTCCAGACTCTGGGTGAGCACCTCAATCAGCTCGATCAACAAGTTGATGAGCTCGGGGAGGTGATCCTGGCATGGTACAAGGAGAACGAGGACAGCCGGAA
Source organism: Pseudomonadota bacterium (assembly GCA_021833365.1). GTDB lineage: Bacteria > Pseudomonadota > Gammaproteobacteria > Pseudomonadales > Moraxellaceae > JAJZHK01. Next base: position 3,992 of record JAKBFV010000105.1, read on the forward strand.
GCTGGCGGAGATACCGGGGATTGGGCCGATCACGGCTACAGCCTTGGTAGCAACCATCGGGGATGCGAAAGGATTCGCCAATGGCCGGCAAATGGCCGCATGGATGGGGCTGGTTCCCCGGCAGCACTCCAGCGGGGGCAAGCAGGTGCTGCTGGGCATCAGCAAGCGGGGTGATGTGTACCTGCGGACGCTGATGATCCATGGCGCACGAGCCGTAGTCCGCGTGGCTCCGTGCAAGGACAGTCATGAGGACAGTTGGCTCGGCAAGCTGATGGGGCGCCGCAATCCGAATGTGGCGGCAGTAGCGCTGGCCAACAAGAATGCTCGGATCGTCTGGGCCATCCTGGCACAGGACAGACGTTACGAGGCCGACTATCAGAGGGCGGCATAGCGGTAATAACGAAGGTTCATAAACGGCACAACGAGCGACAGGAGCATACCCACCGATTGCAAAGGCGAGTCAGAAAGTGATGGCAAGACAGGTCAGACCGTGGACGACCAAACCCGAAATGTTCATAGCACTTCGAGTGCGGTGAAATGATAGGGACCCGTCCAGCGGAATCCATCAGGGGCACGAAGTAAGCCTTCGACTAAGGCCCGGATATATGGCTGCAATCTCAACCTGCCGAGACATCACGAGCTGAAAAGCCTTGCAACGAGGGGGCGACCATATATGAACATCCTGAAGGTGCGCCATGGATG
>JAKBFV010000106.1 GCA_021833365.1 Pseudomonadota bacterium
CTGGCGACAGCGTGCTGAGCCGCAGCGACCTGATGCTGCTCGAGAAAAGACTGCAGCCAGTCCATGGCTTCCATTTCACGGGTATGCTCGACGCTCGCCAACAGCCCCGGCCCCAATTCCAGCCCTTTCGGCGTCGTCAGCGCCACCGGCAGAAACACCGCCAACTGCGCACCGCATTGTCGCGCCCAGCGCGCCGCGACACGCACGACACGCTGCGCTGCCTCACCATGATCGATCACCGCCAGGAGCTGTTGCATGTTCTCACCCTCCTTCCTTATGGCCCGGATCTTCCCACGCCTTTTGCAGCGACGCTTGTGGCGGCGGGGAATAGACGACGGTCACTCTAGCACATTCACCGGGCCCATCCTGAAGACGACCATCTGAACCTATGCTGAAGCGATTTTGGCGAAAACTTGTTGATACAGGTCAAACGGCATGACCTCTTTTTTTGTACAATGCCTCGACGGCCATCAGGGCACAGGCACCAGGGAGTGCAGGCAGTGAATACCGTCGAAATACCTACATGGCTACGCGGCGAAACCAATACCGCCCCACGCTATACCTCCTATCCGCCAGCGCCGCACTTTCGACCGGACTTCACCGCCGCTGACTACGCCCAGGCGATACAGCGCAGCAATGCTGGCGGGGCCCCCCTGTCCCTCTATGTGCATATCCCGTTTTGCCATTCGCTCTGCTATTACTGCGCCTGCAACAAGATCGTCACCAAAGACAAGACCGCCGGGCGTACTTATCTCGACTATCTGCGCAAAGAACTCGAACTGGTGGCACCTCTTTACGACCGCCAGCGCGTCGTCACCCAACTGCACTGGGGCGGTGGCACACCGACCTATCTGAGCGATGCCGAGATGACCGAGCTCATGTATCAGCTCGCCCATCATTTCAACCTGAGTCGCGCCGCTGACGCTGAGTTTTCCATCGAAATCGATCCACGCACAGTCGATGACGGCGGCATGGCACTGCTGCGCGGCCTGGGTTTCAACCGCGTCAGTCTCGGCGTACAGGACTTCGATCCGGATGTGCAAAAAGCCGTGCATCGCCTCCAGTCAGTGGAGAAAACTGCTGCCGTGGTCAATGCCGCACGCCGCTATGGTTTCCGCTCGGTCAGCATCGACCTCATCTATGGCCTGCCCCTGCAGACCGCCGAACGCTTTCGGCACACCCTGCGCGAAGTCATCGCCATGGCCCCGGATCGACTGTCATTGTTTCACTATGCGCACCTGCCACAACGCTTCTTCCCGCAAAACCGCATCCGCATGGAAGACCTGCCATCCCTCGAGGAAAAACGTCTCTTGCTCGAGGAAACGCAGGCAGCTCTACGCGCCGCCGGTTATGAAGAGATCGGCATGGATCATTATGCGCGGCGCAGTGACGGCCTCTTCCAGGCCCGCGAAGACGGTGAGCTGCGCCGCAACTTTCAAGGCTATTCGACGCAAGCCTCGACCGATCTGATCGGCCTTGGCGTCTCCAGCATCGGTCAGGTCGACAACACCTACGTGCAGAATCAGAAAATGCTTCCCGCCTACTATGCCGCCCTCGATGCCGGACAACTGCCGGTCGAACGCGGCCTCATCCTGGACTCAGACGATTTGCTGCGCCGTGACGTCATCATGGACCTGCTCTGCCTGCTGACACTCGACATCCGTGCGCTCGAACTGCGCCATCAGATCGACTTCGCCGACTATTTTCGCGCCGAGCTGGCCCTGCTCGAGCAACTGCCCGGACACTGGCTGGAGCGCGGACCGCACCAGTTGCGCATCCTCGGCGCCGGCAAGCACTATATTCGCTTCATCTGTCGCTTGTTCGACCGCTACTGGAGCGACAGCCCTCTGCAGCGCGCCCAGTATTCACAAGTTTTGTGAGTCCGAATGCGACCATCTGTCCCGGAAAAGCGGGCACAGGCTCTTTTCTCTTACAGCGCGCTTGGGTATGATGGCCGGCGTATGCTCCCTTACAGGATTTCGGTATGGATGATCTTTCGCACCGACCCCTGAGTTTTCGTCATCAAGCGCATCCTCAGTGTGTCGACTGCTCGCTCAGCCCCATCTGCCTGCCCGTGGCCATCGATATCGAAGACCTGCACCGCCTCGACGCCATCATCCAGAGATCCCGTCCCCTACACCGTGGTGACCATCTGTATCGCGAGAACAGCCCCTTCGAAGGCATCTACGCCGTGCGTTCGGGAGCCCTCAAGGTCTACACCACCACCGACTCGGGAGAAGAGCAGGTCACCGGATTCTATCTGCCCGGCGAAGTCGTCGGCATGGATGGCATCCATACCGATACCCATACCAGCTCTGCCGTTGCTTTGGAGACGACATCGGTCTGCGAGATCCCTTTTCAGCAGTTACAGGACCTCAGCCATGACATCCCCAGTCTGCAGAGCCACTTTTTCAAACTGATGAGCAAAGAGATCCAGACCAATCAGCTGCTCATGCTGCTGCTCAGCAAAAAGACCGCCGAGTCGCGCATCGCCTCGCTCTTGCTCAGTCTGGCAGAACGCTATAAACGCCGGCGTCTCTCTGAACACAGCTTTCGCCTGCCGATGTCACGCTCCGATATCGGCAACTACCTCGGTCTCGCTGTTGAAACGGTGAGTCGCATCTTCACCCGCTTCCAGACACAAAGTGTTCTCGTCGTCGAAGGCAAGGAGATCACCGTTCTCGACAAGGACGCCCTGTGTCGCATCTCCCTCGGTGGTGATGAAGGCGGCGCTGGCCGCTGCAGCCGGCACGGCACCTGAGGTGAGCAGCACCAATCCCGATCTCGACAGCAGCATGGCGGCGGCTCTGCGACCGCTACGAACCACTGTAACCTGCGCCCACCCTGATCCAGGGGGCTTGGTCATCGCCTCGGCCTGTGCTAGCTTTACCCATCGATAATAACTCCCGAGGCGACATGGAAGTCGGCCCAGCTCAGGATGCGCCAGGCATGCCACCGTTGTCCGATTTCAATGATTTTTCGCAAACTCCGCTCAAGCGTACGCGACAGCTGTCCTTTATGGTCGTCGCCATCGTCATCGCCTGGGGGGTGGCCATAGGATTTTTTGAGCATCGCCTGCTCCTGCTCCTGCCTGGCCTGTGCCTCTATCCCTGGCTGCTCCCCTGGCTAGAGGAACACTGGGCCAGCCCGCCGGAACGCCAACGTTCACTGGAAGTCGTCCTCGATGGCTGGGTCATGGGCCTGGCGATGGCCGCCATCCAGTTCAGCCTGTCGATCAGTCTCTTCTTCGCCATCATGCTCAATGCCGCCGTCCTGCATCGCGCCGCCAGTCAGGCCTGGGCGACGAGCATGGTCTTCCTCATCATCGGCGCCCTTTCTGGCATGACCCTGTTCGGTCTGCATCCACATCTGAGCGCTCCCTGGCCCCTCAGCCTCGGTGCCGGGGTCGGTGCCATCTGTTTCATCGGCCTCAATGCCTATTACACCCGCAAGCAGTACCAGGCCTTTCTGCAAACCCGCAACCAGGTCGTACAGCAGCAGCAGGAAGCCATCCTGCTATCGCGCAAACTGGTCAAATACCTGCCGCCCCAGGTCTGGGAATCGATCTTCTCCGGCCGTCGCGACGTCAAGCTGCAGACGCACCGCAAAAAACTGACCATCTTTTTTTCTGACATCAAGGACTTCACCGAAACGACCGATGAGATGTCGCCCGATGCCCTGACCGAGATGATCAATCACTATTTCGATCAGATGTCGCGCATCGCTCTGAAATATGGTGGCACGATCGACAAGTTCATCGGCGACGCCATCCTCATCTTTTTTGGCGACCCCAAGTCACTGGGCGTGCGGGAAGATGCCCTCGCCTGCGTGTCCATGGCCATCGATATGCGCAATATGATGAAGGTGCTGCGCCATCGCTGGCAGGCGCAAGGCATCCTCAAGCCTCTGCATGTGCGCATGGGGCTGACCACAGGCTTTTGTCATGTCGGCAATTTCGGCAGTGAGTCGCGCATGGACTACACCATCATCGGCCGCGAAGCCAACCTCGCAGCGCGCCTGCAGACCGCAGCACAGCCTGATGAGATCCTCATCGCCCATGAGACCTATCTATTGGTGCGTGAGCGCATCCTGTGCAAAGAGAAAGGTCTGATCACCGTCAAGGGCATCAACCGCCCGATTCAGGTCTGGAGCGTCGTCGACTTCCGCCGTGATCTCGGTGCGCAGTCAAGCTTCATCGAGCATGAGCTCGATGGCTTCACCATGCACCTCGACCTCACCAAACTGAAAAACTATGACAAGGATCGCGTCGTCCAGGCCCTGGAAAATGCCGCCCGCAATCTGCGCGACCGCACCATCCTCTGAACACCCGGACTAGTTTTCCAGCACCTCGCGACCGATGTGCAGGCGCAGCAGTTCCTGCAGCGCCAAAGAGCGGCTGGCGTACTCGCCACCGGGACGCAAGCCCGCCTCAACATCGGCATAGCAGCCACGATTGAGCAGCAGGGCCAGGCGACCTGCCTCGCGATGGAAACCGAGATGCTCATCGAGCATCTGCAGATACCAGGGCTGATCAGCATAATGCCGTCCTGGACCGGCGAGCCAGTCACCCAGACGACAGGCCTTGGTGCAGGTCACCCGCTCGGCGTCGATCGGCGTTCCGCGCATCATGGCGAGGAGAAATTCATGCCGCCAGGACTGGTGCTCCT
>JAKBFV010000107.1 GCA_021833365.1 Pseudomonadota bacterium
TCGTGAGGTGGGTTGTGGAGCGCGCGATCAAACAGAGAATTCTCGGAGCCCTGGTTCTGGCCGCCGGCTGCGCCATCCTGGTGCCGGTAGTCCTCGATGGCAGCGGCACCTTGCATCAGTGGCGGGAAGTGCCGCTGCCAGCGCGTCCGAACCTGCCCGCGCCGACGACGGCGCAATTGCCCTGGACGCCGCCGCCAGCCGTCGCGTCTTTGCCGCCAGCACCGGCGCCGGCACCGCTGCCAACACCAGCCCCCATCGTTGCCCCCATCGTTGCCCCCGCAGGCGTCCTGGCACCTGCCGCGGTGACGACGGCGGCGGTCTCTGTGACGCCGACCGCGACCGCGGTGGTCGCCGCTCCCGTGCATCCTGCGGTGTCACCTGCATCGCCCACCGGCGCGCCAAAGGCGCAAAAGACGCTAAAGAGTATTCCGGAGACGCCAGTGCAAGCTGCTCGCCTCGCGCCACCGACGGCCGTGAAAGCGGTGCCCGAGCAGAGCGATCCGGTCGACATGTTGCCGGACATGTGGACCGTGCAGGTGGCGAGCCTGACCAGCGAGGCGGCAGCGAGCAGTTTCAAGCATCAGCTCGAGCAAGCGCATCAGCACGTCTATACGCGGCATGTCGGGAAGGCCTATAAAGTTTATGTCGGACCGGAATTGAGCCGGACCGAGGCTGAAAAAACCAAACAGTCCCTGCGCGCTCAGGGACTGCAGGGCTGGTTGCAGCCTTATGTCGTGCAATGAGTGCAGGCATGAACTGGCAACCTGACTTAGCCATTCCGCTGCTCATCGCCATCTCGGCTCTTTATGGTTTTTTTCGCGGCCTGGTGCGGGAGGCTTTCTCCCTGCTCGCCTGGATTCTGGCCTGGTGGGTGGCGCGCCATGGCGCTGTGCTGCTACGCCCCCTGCTGGCGCCCTGGATTCATACGCCGTCATTGCGTCTGGCAGCGGCTTTTCTATGCTTGTTTGTGGCGACCTGGCTGCTGGCGACACTGATCGGCTATGCCCTGCAGGCGTTTTTGGGGCATATCGGTCTGGGTTGGAGTGACCGTCTGCTCGGAGCTCTGTTCGGAGTGGCGCGTGGTGTCCTCATCGCCATCGTCGCCTTGATCCTGCTGGCGCCCTATCTGCATCGCGATCCCTGGTGGAAGGCGTCGCCCTGGGTGGCGACACTGATGCGATTCGCGCCTGAAACCCGCTCCCTGGGTGAACATCTGCAAAATTTTTCGCGCTCTGCGATCTAGGGCTTGAGCCAACGAGGTGTCTTATGTGTGGTATCGTCGGTATCGTCGGAGTGCAAGCGGTCAACCAGGCGCTCTATGACGCCCTGACCGTCCTTCAGCACCGTGGTCAGGATGCGGCCGGCATCGTCACCTGTGCGCAGGGACGGCTGTTCCTGCGTAAGGACAATGGCATGGTGCGCGACGTCTTTCATACCCGCCATATGTTGCGTCTCGAAGGCCACTATGGCATCGGGCATGTGCGCTATCCGACGGCAGGCTCATCTTCCTCGGCTGAAGCGCAGCCTTTTTACGTCAATTCGCCCTATGGCATCACCCTGGCGCATAACGGCAATCTGACCAATGCCCAGGAGATCAGTCGCGACCTCTTCACAGCGGATTTGCGCCATATCAACACCGACTCCGATTCCGAAGTCCTGCTCAATGTCTTCGCCCATGAGCTGCAGGCGTTGGCCAAGCTGGCGCCGGATCATCATGACGTCTTCGCTGCGGTCAGAGCGGTGCATCGGCGGGTGCGCGGTGCCTATGCCGTTGTCGCCATGATCACCGGTTATGGCATCGTCGGTTTTCGTGATCCTTATGGTATCCGGCCGCTGATCTATGGCGAACGCGAGACGGCGGACGGGCGGCACGAATACATCATCGCTTCGGAATCGGTGGCGGTGACCGCCCTCGGTTATAAAGTGGTGGCGGATGTGCAGCCCGGCGAGGCGGTCTATATCGACGTCGAGGGCCATGTGCACGTACAGCAGTGCGCCGATGCGCCACAGCTGACGCCGTGCATCTTTGAGCACGTCTATTTCGCCCGCCCAGATTCCATCATCGATCGCATCTCGGTCTACAAGGCACGCATGCGCATGGGTGAGAAGCTGGCGCAGCAGATCATGCGCCAGTGGCATGGGCACGACATCGACGTCGTCATCCCCATTCCTGACACCAGTCGCACGGCGGCCTTGCAACTGGCAAACACACTGAACGTCCATTACCGTGAAGGCTTCATGAAGAACCGCTATATCGGGCGCACCTTCATCATGCCCGGTCAGTCACAGCGCAAGAAGTCGGTGCGGCAGAAGCTCAATCCCATCGATCTCGAGTTTCAGGGCAAGAATGTCCTCCTCGTCGATGACTCCATCGTACGTGGCACCACCTGTCGCGAGATCATCCAGATGGCACGCGATGCCGGTGCGAACAAGGTCTACTTCGCTTCGGCAGCGCCGGCGGTCAAGTTTCCCAATGTCTATGGCATCGATATGCCGGCAAAAGATGAACTCATCGCGCATGGTCGCAGCGTCGATGAGGTGCGCCAGCTCATCGGCGCCGATGGTCTGATTTATCAGGAGCTCGCCGACTTGGTGGCGGCGGCGCGCGAGGGTAATCCCGACATCCAGCAGTTCGACTGCTCAGTCTTTGACGGTCGCTACGTCACCGGTGACATCGATGCCGCCTATCTGCATCGTCTCGAGCAATCACGCAGCGATGCTGCCAAGGCGCGGCGCGGTGGTCAGGAGCGCGCGCAAGGCACCATCGTCGATCTACACAACGGTTCCGAGGAGGCCTGATGAGCCACGACAAGACATCACTATCGCCGGCTTGGTCGATGGATACGCTGGCCATCAGGGCGGGTAGTCAGCGCAGTGATTTTCGCGAGCACAGCGAGGCCCTGTTCCTGACCTCGTCCTTTGTCTATGGCAGCGCCGAGGAAGCGGCTGCCTGTTTTGCTGGTCAGGAGCCTGGCTACATCTATTCGCGCTTCAGCAATCCCAGCGTCGAGATGTTCGAGAACCGCCTGGCGGCGCTCGAAGGGGCGGAGCGCTGTGTCGCGACGGCCTCGGGTATGGCCGCGATTCTGGCGACGGCGCTCGCCCTGCTCAAATCGGGGGACGAGATTGTCGCGTCGCGCAGCGTTTTCGGCACCACCCACGTCCTGTTCAACAAGTATCTGCACAAGTTCGGCATCAAGACCCACTGGGTCGACATCGCCGATCTCGCTGCCTGGGAAGCGGCGATGACGCCGGCGACGCGCCTCCTGTTTCTCGAGACGCCGAGCAATCCCCTGTGCGAGATCGCTGATCTGCAGGCGCTCGCCGACCTGGCGCATCGTCATGGCGCCAAGCTCGTGGTCGACAATTGTTTTTGCACACCGATCTTGCAACGGCCCTTCGCCTGGGGCGCGGACATCGTCATCCATTCGGCGACCAAATATCTCGATGGTCAGGGGCGAGTGCTCGGTGGTGCCGTCCTCGGTGGGCGCCACGATCTCGATGAGGTCTATGCCTATCTGCGCACCTGTGGCGCCAGCCTCAGCGCCTTCAATGCCTGGATTTTTTTGAAAGGCATGGAGACGCTCGGCCTGCGCATGCGCGCGCACAGCGAACACGCCCTGCAATTGGCGCGTTGGTTGGAAGGACAGGCCGCTGTTGCGCGGGTACATTATGCCGGTCTGCCCTCACACCCGCAGCATGCCCTGGCGGCTAAGCAGCAATCAGCCTTCGGTGGCATCATCGGCATCGAGGTCGAGGGCGGCCAGGCGGCCGCCTGGCGCTATATCAATGCCACGCGACTTTTTTCCATCACTGGCAATCTCGGCGACACGCGCAGCACCATCACGCATCCAGCGACGACGACACATGGGCGATTGAGCGTCGAGGAGAAGCAGGCGGCGGGGATCACGCCGGGTTTGCTGCGTTTATCGATCGGCCTTGAAGACGTCGGCGATCTTCAGTCCGATCTGGCCATCGCTCTGGCGGCTGCGTCAGCTTGATACAAACGCTTGTGTCATATGGTTTTTTTTGTGTAAAATCACGAGCTTGAATGCTGGCGGAGCGAGGTTGCGCGATGGCCCTCACCAAGTCTGAGTTGATCGATCGCCTGGCGGCGCGGCAGAAGATGCTGATGGCCAAGGATGTCGAGTTGGCGGTCAAGACCATGGTCGAACAGATGAGCGCGGTACTGGAGAGCGGTGGTCGCATCGAGATTCGAGGCTTCGGTAGCTTCTCCCTGCATTTTCGCGCTGCCCGCGTCGGACGCAACCCCAAGACCGGCGAATCGGTGACGCTCGAGGGCAAGTATGTGCCGCACTTCAAGCCCGGCAAAGATCTCAAGGAAAAGGTCAACGCCTCGGTGCAACAGGGCGGTGTAGCCGGCATGCTCGACGATGATGAGGGTGAGGACTGATGCGCGCCGCCGTGCGCTGGTTGTTGATGCTCGCCATGATCGCCGCCGGTCTCTGGCTGGTGGTGGTCAATCGCCAGACCATCGATCTCAACCTGCTGTTTTGGTCGGGGCGTGCCATCAACAGCGGCCTCGCCCTCTTGCTCGCCTTTGCCAGTGGATCACTGCTCGGCATCTTCATCGGTCTGGATCTCTACC
>JAKBFV010000047.1 GCA_021833365.1 Pseudomonadota bacterium
CCAGCGCCGCAGTGTCGTGATCGACACGCCCAGCGCCTGTGCGGCCTCGCCTATGCCTACCAATCTCTCCATTTTGGAGATGTTAGCATAGATTTGTATAGTTTCAAAGCGAACTGTTCAAGCCCTTGCGCCGCTGCCGACACAAAGCTCTGATAGCCTGGGTCGTGGAAGACAGGACACCACCCACCAGCGCCATGGCGCCTCGCCTAAACGAATACTGCTCTATCCTATGTTCCATGACGCTCGCCTACGGCTGCGTGAAAAGTCATCATGAGAACTGCTGCTCAAAGCGCTGCCCTCAGATCTGCGCGCACGGCGCTGAGCACCGCCGCCGTCTGCGGCCGCCGCCCCCACCACAGGGCGTAGGCTTCCGCCGCCTGTTCGACGAGCATGCCGAGACCATCGCTGCAGCGCTGCACCCCCTGCGCCTGACAGGCGGCAAGAAAGGGCGTGGTCTGAGCGCTGTAGACCATGTCGTAGCAAGCCGTCGTCGGCGCCAGAGCGACCGGCGGCAAAGCCATCACCTCGCCATGCAGACTGGCGGCGGTGGCATTGATGACGAGGTCATAGGCGCTGTCGATCTCCTCCACAGGCAAAGCCCGCAAGGTTCCGAGATGACGCATGTCCTGAACAAGATCATAGGCGCGCTGCGGCGTGCGGTTGCACAGGTCGAGACGAGCGATCCCCGCCGCCAGCAGCGGCTCTACGACGGCGCGCGCGGCACCGCCGGCACCGAGCAGGAGGACGCGCGCCGATGCCGTCAAAAAACCCAGGCGCTGCAGATCGGCGCACAGGCCGGCGCCATCGGTGGTATCGCCATGCAGACGGCCCTGTGCGTCCTGCCACAGGGTATTGACCGAGCGCGCGCACTCGGCACGGGCACTGCGCACCACCGCCAGGCGATAGGCAGCCTCCTTGTGCGGCACGGTGATATTGAGGCCACTGCCGGCCGCTGCGAAGAAAGAGAGCACAGCGTCGGCAAAATCAGCGACGCCGACGTCCTGCCGTTGATAGTCGAGGGCATCGCCACACTGTTCGGCGAACAGGCGGTGGATGTGCGGCGACAGACTATGGCCGATGGGATGACCGAAGACGGCGAACTGACGCTTCATGTCGGCGCCTCCGCCAGCCAGTCGCGTGGGCGCAGAAAATCCTCGCTCAAGCGCGCCTCGACGCTACCCGGTTCGGGTCGCCAGTCGTAACGCCAGTGCACTTCATTGGGCAGGGACATGAGGATGGCCTCGGTACGCCCGCCAGACTGCAGACCGAAGAGGGTGCCACGGTCGTAGACGAGGTTGAACTCGACATAGCGGCCACGCCGATACAATTGAAAAGCGCGTTGCGCGGCGCTGTAGGGCTGGGCGTGACGACGTTCGAGCAGGGGCAGGTAGGCGCGCAGATAAGCGTCACCGACCGCCTGCAGGAGAGCGAAGCAACGTGCGAAGCCACCGGCATTGAGATCATCGAAAAAGAGGCCACCGATGCCGCGCGTCTCCTGGCGATGCGGCAGATAGAAATAACGATCGCAAGCCTGCTTCCACTGTCGATAGAGGTCCTCGCCAAAAGGCGCCAGAGCGTCGCTGGCGGTGCGGTGCCAGTGCCGACAGTCGTCCTCATAGGCGTAGTAGGGGGTGAGGTCGAAACCACCGCCGAACCACCATACCGGTGCCGCCCCCTCCTGCTCGGCGACGAAGAAGCGCACATTCATATGCGAGGTCGGCGCATGCGGATTGCGCGGATGGATGACCAGGGAGACGCCGAGAGCGCGCCAGCGCCGTCCGGCCAGTTCCGGACGATGCGCACTCGCCGAAGGCGGCAGGACCGCACCGGTGACTTCCGAAAAATTGACCCCGCCCTTCTCGATCACGGCACCGTCTTCGAGGACGCGCGTGCGCCCGCCACCGCCTTCCTGACGACGCCAGAGATCTTCACGAAAGCTACCGCCATCGCAGGCGGACAGGGCCTGACAGAGACGATCCTGCAGAGTGAGCAGATAGTCGCGCACCACCGCGACGTCGAATTCTTGCACGTGCATACGGCCTCCCGGGATGAGGCTGGCGACTCTAGCACAGGCGCAGGTCTAGCGCACGACGGCACCGCTGGCGAGCACCCGGATCGGCGTCGCGCCGCGCAGACCACCGAGGGCGCCGGGCAGCAGCAGATCGACACGTCGGCGCAACTGCCGGCGCACCTGCAAGGCGGTACGCGCCGCCGGCCGCCCGGACAAGTTGGCGCTGGTGGAGACGATGAGGTCGCCGAAGGCCAGGCTCAGGGCACGCACCAGGGGATGGGCACTGACTCGGAAGGCCTGCTGCGCGTGCTGACCGCTCAGCCAGCGCGGATGCTGCTTGGGAACAGGCAAAATGAAGGTGATCGGTCCCGGCCAGCTCTGCTGCAACAGCGCCACCTCGGCAGGGCTGAGCGGCGCTGCCCAGGACTGCACCTGGGTGATGCTGGCGCCGATGAGGATCAGACCCTTGCGCCAGCTGCGCTGCTTGATGGCGAGGAGGCGACGCACCGCTCCTTCATTGCGGGGATCACAGCCCAAGCCCCAGACCCCTTCGGTCGGATAAGCGATGATGCCGCCACGACGCAGACAGGTGCAGGCATGTCGCAGACGCCAGGCGGGTAGCTGGCCTTCAGTCATCGCCAGCTTGCGGTGCAGCGGTGTCGTCACCGACGACGATCGGCCGGTGTGCCTTCAGGATGAGCAGATAGCTGACCGTCGGAAAGGTGCGGAAAGCCATCGCCAGTCCCTCGTATTCACGCGGCAGGCGCAGCAGCTGCTTGTCGTGCGAGTCCTCGACGATGCTACCGTGGCGGTAGAGCGAGAACACATGACCCTGATGCACACCATCGCGCTCACCGCGATTGATGACGATGACGCTGTACTTGCCACCGTGATCGACGCCACCGAGGACACGCAGAACGCGCCCGGCCTTCACCCCCTGCGAGCTGGCCGGCGCGAACACCGCCGTCACCACCTGCTGCGGCAGGGCGAGCAGACGGTCGTCATCGCGCACGACCTCTTTCATGTTCAGGATCCTGGCGCGAGTGACATCAGCTTCCTTGGCGCCGAGCTCGACACGGCCGACGAAGCTGGCCTGCACACCGAGGCGCTCACCGGTGTCAGGATCGACGTAGACACCGCCCGGATGGTAGAGGGCATAGCCGGACTCGCTGGCCGATGCATGGCCACGCAGAAAAACCTCATCACCGGTCCCCGACAGCAGGCGCTGATCGGCACCGGCGAGGACGTAGGGAGCGTCGCGCAGGGCCTCGCTGCTCACCACACGCCCTTCATTGAGGTAGGGCAGGATGACACGCAGCGGGATGGTCGGAATGACGGTGCTGTTATCGAGATCCTGGATTTGCGGCTCCAGGCGTATCGTCGCGTCGTCCTGCGCCAGGGTCGCCGGTGTCGCCTGCAGGGCGCGCAGGACACCGGCGCAGCCGTCACCACCATCCACCGCCAGGACCTTGCCGCCGGTGTCGATGCTGCACAGCAGGATGACATTGCCCGGGTAGATCAAATGCGGGTTATGGATGGCCGGATTGGCCTGCCAGACCGCAGGCCAGGCCCAGGGGTCACGCAGAAAACGCGCCGCGATGTCCCACAGGGTGTCACCCTTGACGACGGTATAGTGCTGCGGCGCGTCGGCGCGTATCTCCTCGGCGAGGACAGCCGGCGCCAGAACAGCGGCCAACAGAACGGCGAGCGCGATCTTGTTTTTCATCAAAGCCCATCCTTAGCGCTTGCGCACGGGAGCGGTAATTTTTTAGACTTTTACAACAAACTCATTGTCTTAGCAAGACATTCTGCGAATAAAGATGAACTCGTCCGGCGAACGTGGCCGCAGACCACGAACTTCTCTATACTATAGAGCATGTTTTCCCCTGTGCAGAAGGCGATCCATGGCCCGGCTTCCCATCCTCGAATATCCCGACCCGCGCCTGCGTCGCAAGGCGCAGGCGGTGACGCGCTTTGACGCGGCACTGCGCCGACTCGCTGCCGACATGCTGGAGACCATGTACGCCGCGCCCGGCATCGGCCTCGCCGCCATGCAGGTCGACAGCCCGATACGCCTCGTCGTCCTCGATGTGTCGGAGGAGAAGGATCAACCCCTGGTCCTGGTCAACCCACGCCTGACCGCCCTGCCCGGCGAGCGCAGCTGCTACGACGAAGGCTGCCTGTCCGTACCCGGTTTTTATGAGACCGTGGAGCGTCCGGCGCGCGTCCTCATCGAAGCGCAGGATCTCGACGGCCAACCCCTGCGCCTGGAGGCCGATGGCCTGCTCGCCACCTGCGTGCAGCACGAGGTCGACCATCTCGAAGGTAAGCTCTTCGTCGACTACATCTCCTCGTTGAAACGCGAACGCATCCGCAAGCGCCTGGAAAAGCAGCATCGCGTCAAGGACAGCGCGTGAGTCGACAGCGCATCGTCTTCGCCGGTACACCGACCTTCGCCGCCATCGCCCTGCAGTCCTTGCTCGCCGATGGCCAGGACGTCGTCGCCGTCTACACCCAGCCGGATCGCCCCGCTGGCCGTGGCCGCCAGTTACAGGCCAGTGCCGTCAAGGAGCTCGCCCTGGCGCACGGCCTGCCGGTGTGCCAGCCGCTCAGCCTGCGCAGCGCCGAGGCGCAGGCCGAACTCGCCGCCTGGCGCCCCGATCTCATGATCGTCGCCGCCTACGGCCTCATCCTGCCGGCCGCCGTTCTCAAGCTGCCGGCGGCCGGCTGCCTCAACATCCACGCCTCCCTGCTGCCGCGCTGGCGCGGCGCCGCCCCCATCCAGCGCGCTCTGCTCGCCGGCGACAGCGAGACCGGCATCAGCATCATGCAGATGGATGAGGGCCTCGACACCGGTGCCGTCTGGCTCACCCGCACCTTACCCATCGCTGCCGACGACACCAGCGCCAGCCTGCACGACAAGCTCGCCGAGCTCGGCGCCGCGGCTCTGCTCGCCACACTGCATGGCAAAGGCGGACCTTTGCAGGCGCAAGCCGACAGCGGTGTCATCTATGCGCACAAGATCGACAAGCAAGAGGCCATCATCGACTGGTCACAGCCGGCCACCGCCATCGAGCGCCGTATCCGCGCCCTGCAACCGTGGCCGGTGACGAGCACCGTGCTCGCCGCCGACGTCCTCAAGATCCATGCCGCCACGCTGCTGCCCGGCCCTGCCGAAGCGGCGCCCGGCACCATCCTCGCTCTCACCGCCCATGGCTGGAACGTCGCCTGCGGTGAGGGGCGCCTCTGTTTGCAGAAAGTGCAGCGTGCCGGCGGCCGCGTCGTCAGCGCCGCTGAACTGGCGCGTGCGCGCCCCGACATCGGCGTCGGCACACGCCTGGGAGTCTAAGATGAGCCTGTCCGCCCGCGCCCTCGCCGCCCTCGCCCTCGCGCCTCTGCTCGATGCACGCCAGGCGCGCTCGCTGGCCGCCACCCTGCCTGACCTGCAGGCGCGCTGTGCGCCGCGCGATCGTGCCCTGCTCACCGAGATGGTGCAGGGGACGGCGCGCCAGGGTATCTATCTGCAAGCGCTGGTGGCCCCCCTGCTGCGCCATCCCCCCGCCGACGCACGCGTCACCGCCCTGCTCCTGCTCGGCCTCTATCAGCTCATCTTCATGCGCGTGCCGGCGCATGCCGCCTTGCAGGAGACGGTCGAGGCGGCGCGCAGTCTCGGCCTCGAGCGCAGCACTGGACTGATCAACGCCCTGCTGCGCCGCTATCAGCGCGAGAGCGCTGATCTCGAGCGCCGCGCGGCACCCTGGCAGCACGCCCATCCTCTCTGGCTGGCACAAAGACTGCGCCAGGACTGGCCGCAGCAGGCCGAAGCGATCATGGCGGCGGCGAACGACACGCCGCGCCTGTGCCTGCGCGTCAACGCCCGCCATTGCCGGCGCGATGACTACCTCGCCCACCTGCACGCTGCCGGCATCGCCGCCAGCGCCGTTCCTGACGCCGACGACGCCATTCTTCTGGAGCAGGCGCATGAGGTCAGCAGCCTGCCTTTCTGGCAGGAGGGCTGGGTCAGCGTCCAGGATGCACACGCACAGCGCGTCCTCGCCTGCCTCGATCTGCAAGCCGGACAACGCGTTCTCGACGCCTGCGCCGCTCCCGGCGGCAAGACCGCGCACATGCTCGAGCACTTCGATCTCGACCTGCTCGCCCTCGATCAGGACGCACAGCGCCTGCAGCGCGTCGCCGACAACCTCGGTCGCCTCGGCCTCCATGCCAAACTGCAGCAGGCCGACGCCCGGCAGCCGGCGAGCTGGTGGGATGGCGTCGCCTTCGCGCGCATCCTGCTCGACGCGCCCTGCAGCGGCAGCGGCGTCCTGCGCCGCCACCCCGACATCAAGTTCCTGCGCCGTGCCGAGGACATCGACAAGATCGTGCAGGTGCAAAGCGAGCTGCTCGACGCCCTCTGGCCGCTGCTGGCACCGGGTGGCCGCCTGACTTACGTCACCTGCTCGGTGTTGCGCGCCGAGAACAGCGAGCAGATCGCCGCCTTCGTCGCCCGCCACGGCGATGCCCGCTGCTGCCTCGAGCACGCCTGGCTGCCCGACCTGCACGACGGTTTCTACGTCGCCGCCCTGGTCAAAGCCGACGCCTGAGGCTGGCGCGCCAGCCTCACCTGCCGCAGAGAAGCTCGCCAGCGCTGGCCAGGGTGCTGACACACGGACGTCCGATCTGCGCCAGGGTCAGCTCCAGCTCTTCCTGCAAGACCTCGATGGCGCGTTCGGCGCCGGCCTGACCATGCGCGGCGACCCCGTAAAGGGCGGGGCGCCCGATCCAGACGAAGTCGGCACCGAGGGCCAGCGCCTTGACGATGTCACTGCCGCGCCGCAGGCCGCTGTCGAGCATCAAAGGCATGTCGGCGCCGACGGCGGCGCGCACCAGCGCCAGCTGATGCAAGGGGCTGGGGGCACTGTCGAGGACGCGGCCACCGTGATTGGAGAGGATCAGCGCATCGACACCGACGGCGGCAGCGCGCTGCGCATCGGCGGCGCTCAGCAGGCCCTTCAGCACCAGCCGGCCCGGCCACTCGTGGCGCAGCTCGGCGAGGTCCTGCCAGGTCTGGGTGAAAGGGATCTGGCGCGAGAAATAGTCGGCGATCGCCTGGGCGCTGGCGTCAGCGCCGGCGTAGGGCGCCCAGTTCTCGAAACGCGGCAGGCCATGGCGCAGCTTGTCGAGGCACCAGGCCGGATGCTGCAGCATCTCGAGCAGCAGCGGCCAGCGTATACGGGGCGGCGGCACGAAGCCGTTGCGCAGATCGCGCTCGCGTTTGGAGTGCACTGGCGCATCCACCGTCAGCACCAGCACCTCGACGCCGCTGTCACGCGCACGGCGCACGAGATCGCGCGTCACCGCCTGATCGCGGGCGACATAGAGCTGAAACCAGGCATGCTCGCAGGCGGCGCATACCGCTTCGATGCTCGCCGTCCCCGCCCCGGACAGGACGAAGGGGATGCCGCGGGCGGCCGCTGCGCGCGCCAGCATGAGGTCAGCGCCGGCACGGGCGAAACCCTGCAGTCCCATCGGTGCGATGCCAAAGCAGCTGCGCCAGGTATGACCGAACAGGGTCGTGCGCGTGTCCGGAGCACTGACGTCGACCAGGTAGTTAGGCAGCAGCTCGATCGCCGCATAGGCGGCACGGTTGCGCTGCAGGCACTGCTCATCCTCGGCGCCACCTTCGAAATAGTCCCACACCAGACGCGGCAGATAGGTGTGCGCCGCCTGGCGCAGATCCTCGATATTGTGCAGATGCTTGAGCGCCATCATCCTACCTCATCCTTCCAGGTGCTGAGCAACGCGGCGAAGGTGCTGGCGAAGGTATGGGCATCCCCCGGCCAACGCGCCGAGACATAGTCACCATCGCGCACCACCCAGGCCGGCGCGGCGTTGTCGGAGCGGTCACGAAACAGACCGCAGGTCTTGACCCAGGCCGCCGGCGTCCGGCCCGGCACATCGACGAAATCATCGCTATGCGCGAGAGCGCGCCGTACCTCGCTTTCGACACTACGATAGGCGCTCGGCTCGCCGGGCTGCTCGCGGTAGGTGCGATAATAATCGGGATCGCGGCCCTTTGCCCCATAGCGGGTCAGATACCAGGCTGAGCGTTCCATGGCCCACGGCAGCGCCGTCGTGCGCCGGCCATAGAGCACTGACTGACCGTGCACGCTGGAACGTGCCCGCGCCGCCAGTACCACGCCATGACAGATGGCGGCGACCGGCCGATGCCGTCCACGCGCATCGCGCTGGTCGAAGAAATCGGCGACCAAGGACTGCAGACGCGGACTCTCCAGATAGGGGCGCATGCCCGCCGCGTGCCCACCCGGCAGCAGCAGACCGTGATAGTCCTGCGGCCGCAAGCCCGCCCAGGTGTGCGGATGCAAAAAGGCCGTATCCGTCTCGAGACGACGATAGGCGGCGACAGCGTCGGCGTGCGCCCGCAGCAGGCGACCGAGGACGGACCAGGAGGCGAGCCCGGGAAGGCCGGACCAGGGATCCAGCCCGGCACCACTCAGCATCAGCGCATCGGCGTGCGCACGTCGCCCATCGGGGCTGGCAAACTCCACCTTGATGCCCTGTTCGGTGAGCACCTGCCAGCTGATGGCGACCTCGGTCGGATCGAAATCCTGCGCCGGCAGGGGCATGAGGACGCGGAGGATCTCAGACATGCTCATGCCTCTGTGGCCGCCGTGATGCGCAGGGTGACCTGCCCGAGTTCACCGCCGGAGAACTCCAGCTCATCGCCAGCCTGTAAGAAGCGCCGGTTGCCGATGGCGCCGCGCAAAGCCAGGGCGATGGCCGGTCGACGCGGCAGGATGCGCGCCAGACGCTGCTGCCAGGGCGAAGTCGTCC
The DNA here is from genome assembly GCA_021833365.1 of Pseudomonadota bacterium. Classification (GTDB taxonomy): domain Bacteria; phylum Pseudomonadota; class Gammaproteobacteria; order Pseudomonadales; family Moraxellaceae; genus JAJZHK01. Next base: position 8,867 of record JAKBFV010000047.1, read on the forward strand.
ACGCCACGCCGGCCGGTGTGCCGGTGAGGATGCGATCATCGCGGCGCAGTCGCTGGCCGGGCGCCTGGCGCAGTACGCGTTCGAGAATCTCCACCGGGCTGTAGAGCAATTGCGCGGTGCTGGCACGCTGGCGCACTTCGCCATTGACGCGCGTGAGCAGTTCGACGTCCGGCCAGGCACGCGATGAAACGATGCACTCCCGGGTGCCGATGGGCAGCATGCCAGGCAGGCTCTTCGCCGCCGACCAATAGGGCAAAGGGTCATCCGCCCGATGCCCGCATATCTGCAGACCGCGCGCGCTCAGATCGTTGGCGATGAAATAGGCGAGCGCCACCTCATACTCGGGATCGGCGAGATCCTCGAGATGGCAGTCGGCGAGCAGACGTAGACCGAGCTCCACCTCGTAATCGAGCAGTACCGGCAAGGTGCAGCGGCGCGCTGCCAGCCACGCCGCCAGCCCAGGATCGAGCTGACGCAGACGGGCCTCCAGCTGCGCCGACGTCGGCAGAACGAACTGGCCCGGATCCGGCACGGCGCTGCCATACTTGCGAAACACCACGGCGGCGTGCCGCGCCAGCCCGGTCTCGCTGGCGTGCTCGGCGTAGGTGAGACCGAGGGCATAGACATGGGCGGTGTCGTGGTCACTCATCATCGTCGCCATACGCCAGCACCTGTGCAGGAAATGAGCTACATTATGAGCAATGACTCACATCACGCCTACTCGCATTCCTACCGAGAGCCCACCATGACCACGCAGCCGCGTAAAATGCCGCGCCAGGAGCGGGCACAGGCGACGGTGACCGCCCTCCTCGACGCCGCAGCTCAACTTCTCGTCGCGCACGGCTATGCTGCCCTCACCACCAATCGCGTCGCCGATGTCGCCGGGGTCAGCATCGGCTCGCTCTACCAGTACTTTCCCAACAAGCAAGCCCTGCTCGTCGCCCTGCGCCGCCGCCACGCCGGGGCCATGCGCCGCTTTCTGCTGACCGAAGCGCCGGCGTCGGGTGATGTGCGCCAGCAGATCGCCGAACTCGTCGCCGCCCTGATGCGTGCCCATGCCCAAGACTACGCCCTGCACCGAGCCCTGGAACGGGAAGTGCCGCAGCACCTCTTGATCGGAGAAGAGGCCGACAACGCCGCCCTGCTCGAGCGCTGCACCGCCATGCTCGCCGCGCACCGCGACGAACTCCTGCCGCCGGATCTCGATCGTGCCTGTCGCATGCTGCTGCCGGTCGTCGATAGCCTCATCCATCAGGCCATGACCCTGAGCGCCGCAGAAGGTCAGGCGCTGCAACAGGAGATCACACATCTGCTGCAGCGTTATCTGCTCGCTTCCCCTCAAGCACCGTCGGCCGCGGCCCCATAGCGTGTTCCGAGCACGGCGCACCAGCACCTTGGCGCAAGATCCTGACGATTGGCCGACATCGGGTGGAAATTCGCACCGCGGATGCCCTGGACAAAGCGACAGTGCCAATTTGCCCGTCGTGCAGGGAGGGCATGGATTTGGCCAGTGAAACGGTGCATGCTCGGATGACGCATCGCTGCGGCTGGCACCAGCTCCAGTCGCGCCCAACACACCGCGCAGTGGTCACGCTGTTCAGCTGGGTGGATCTGGATCTGTGCTTCAAAGACAGCCCGATGGGCGCAACGGCGTGCTCACGCCCTGGAAATGCCAACTTCAACAGCTTTTTCAGGCGCACAGAGAAACCGATCATGAACCCTGGCGCGCGAAGCATGGCCGAGAAAACCTTGCTGAGCGTTTTTGTCAGCGCGGCCCCTTGAAAATCACAATAATCTGGAGCGGCATATGGATTCTGGATTTCGTACTTCATTTGGATATTTTTTAGTGATAGGCCTTGCCTTCTGTGGCCCTGAGTTTGCTGCGGCCGGGCAATGGTGTCTCACCGATAGTTGCCCGGCCTGCTCTAGTCATGGTTATGGGTCGGGCGGCACACAATGTTTTACTGACCAAGGCTCCTGTGAAAGCGCAAGGCGCCAATACCTGCAGAGTATTGGCGGCGATACCGCCCAAACCCTCAGTGCATGTACACAACAAAGCGCTTATTCTGGTACCCCGGGTGGCGGCAATGGCGGTACGCTACAGCAGCAATTGATGATGCAAGGTGCTGGCATCGTCGGACAAGCCATCGGCAATACCGTGTTGCATGCAATACTCGGCAATCCGCAGCAAGACGCAGCGAATCAAGCGGCTGCGGCACAGGCAGCAGCGCAAGCCGCCGCGCAGCAAAGACAGGCTGATCAGGAAGCCTTGCGGCAACAGGAACAGATGCGACAGCGCATTCTCGGTGCGCTTAAAGAGGCCAGCCCATCTGTCCTCGGCCTTAAAACAGGCGATGCGGCGGATGCGCCGCTGACGGTGCAGAGTGTGCCCCATGGGTTTCACACGACTGCGTTGCTGCCTGTGCCTACCGCTCAGAGCGTCAGCGCCGATCCTGGCTTACAACTCAAGCTCGGCGACGCTGCGCAGAGCAGCATGCAGGCAGGCCAGGGCTTTGATACGACCGGCAAGATGCCGGGCAGTGATCTTCCACCACCGCCGCCCGCACCTAGCAGCAGACCGACGGCCGAGAAGACAGCCGAGAAAGTAGAGATGCTGAAGATACTCCAGGCCCAACTCAAAAATAACGACACTGCAGAGCAAGCGCTGAAAGATCAGCTCGGCCAGCTGCAGCAGGCTCCGACACCCGATCCCGTGGCCATCCACCAGGTACAGGCAAAAATTGCGGTCAAGGAACAGGAAAAGAAAAAAATCATGCTGGATTTGACGGCCGCTGATCCCGATGTGCCGGACACCGGACAGAGCGCTGATCCTGAGACCACCCCAGCCACCACCATACCTACGGGAGTCTCGCCATGAAAATCCTGAGCGGCCGATGGCTGGCGGCAATCTGCTGTGTTTGGGCGATGGCCGCCTACGCCGACATCATCCTTGAATCTCCGCCCGAGGTGCCGACCACTCTGAATGCCAACGAGTTTAAGCCATTCATCGCCACGCGAAACGATTTGTTGACACAATGCGACGCCACCCGCGCACAGATCGCCGCGCAAGCGCAAAACTGCCGTGACGTCGCCGAAGATTCTCCCAAGGTCAGCACCTGCCTGGTGCAGGCGCAGGCGGTGCGAGTCGCCGTCAGGAACTATCGTGGAGCGCTGGCACAGTTCAAGGCTGATCTCGCCACAGCTGGCGCTTTGCAGCAGTCCGAGACCACGCTGGCGGGCAAATTGTCGATGTCTGCCCGGCATCATCTGCAGCCCATTGACATTAAGTCGCATGGCGATTTCCATGTCATGATGAGCGATGGCCGGATACTGAGCGGAAAAGCGGCAACTCACCTCAGCGGCGATGCCGCCGTGCGCTTGGTAACTGGCGCGGATGGTGGCGCGGTACTCAAATTGTCCGATCATACGCAAGTGACCTTGGGCCCCAATACCGAGTTAAAGACGAAGGTTCCTGATCGCAGTTCCGGGACAACCCAGGGATTTCTGTTTGAATTGACCCAGGGCACGCTGCACTGGTATCACGAAGTCAAGAAACAACTCGGGGCAAGTTATGTGCAGTCTTCTTATGAGGACTACAACAAGATCGATACGGAAGCGGTCGTCGTCGGGGTGCGTGGGACGACCTTTGATTGCGCCGTGTTGCCGCATGGCTCAGGCTACATCAAACTCTATTCTGGCGCTGTCGACTTGACACCCAAGGATGGCGGAAAAGTTGTGCAACTGCACCCTGGGCAGATGGTCAACATGCGGGGCAGAAAAATGTCCGGACCGGTAGCGATCCCATGATTCCATGCATGACATGACGCCTAACACTCGATGACCTCGGCATTGACCGAACGCCCAGGAGTAATAAAATGAAATATGTGCCGTTGTTTTTTGCGACCATGATTTTTCTGATCTGCGCCGCAGCCATTGCCGACGATGGTCATGATCCCTTTCAGCAAATTGCGGCAACTTATCGCGCCCAAAATCCCAAGCCCAAGCTGCCCGAGGAAGTGCATAAATACAGGGTGCAAGCAGAATTCCTGATCCATCAGAATCGTTTCCAGGAAGCGGCGGACTTGTATGCCCAGGGGCTGGCGTTGGCGCCTTGGTGGCCACAAGGACACTATGATCGCGGGTTTATTCTCGGTCAGTTGCAGCAATACCCGGAGGCGATTGAGGAAATGACCCGCTATCTGGCCTTGCTGCCTGACGCACCGGATGCCCGTGCAGTGCAGGATCAGATTTACCAATGGCAGGCGGCGGAGCCACCGAAAGCAGGCGCTGACGAATTCACGGACCCCAAAACCGGGCTGATTTGGCGGCGTTGTGCCGAGGGCATGGTCTACCGTGGTAACACCTGTACAGGCACACCCAGCACATTGACCTTCGATCAAGCCGTGCAGCATGCCCAATCCGAGGCGCAGCGCACCGGCATCGCCTGGCGTATGCCGACGAAAGATGAGTTTTTAAGTATTGTCGCTATGCTGCCGACGATCGACGGCACGAATTTTCCCGTCACTCAGTTTTTGGAAAGCGGCGCTTTTGCCAGTGCCAGCACGGTGAGTGCCTTTTGGTCATCACCCGACAATGCTACTTTTGCCTGGGCTGTTTTTTTCAAAAATGGCAGCAAGTGGCGAGCTCATGATCTCCATGCTAATACTTGTTGGCGCGCCAATAAGTTCTACGTTCGACTGGTGCGCGCCAGCCAGTGACGGCTTTGATGCGAGGCCATGGAAAGACCGCTGCCGTCGTGCATGTCATGCTGTTGACGCTCACCGCCAGGAGCAGACCTGCCCGACGCCGCTACTTGCGCGCGAGCCCGTAGCCGAATTTCCAGAAGACCGTGCGGTCCAGTGTTCTGAACATGGTGGCCGCGAAGACGGTGTATGGGTAGAAGACTGCCCCCATGCTCTGGCTGCATCAGATCGTGGCCTCCACCCTCCCACACTTCGGCGGGTATCGATAGCGACGGCCGTCCATACCCTCTCAGGATGACCCCATCGCTCACTCCAGGGGGTGGATCACCAACTGCTGAAAAGCGATACCGAGGCGGCGCTCATCAGCGCTGAGCCGCAGGGACTTCGGCGAGCTCGGCTGCGGGATATCGAAGATCAGGGTTCTGGCCTGCGTCTCCTGGTTCAGGGTCACCGCCACCGTGCTGGCGGTCGCCGCAAAGGTGAGCTGCGCACGCGCCGCGCCACAGTGCACCGACACCGGTCGCTGCACATTGGGTCCGAAGGCCGCCGCCGTCACTTGCAGGACAAAGCGCCGGGGCAGTGGGCGTAACCACGTCAGCACCACCTGCCGTCCATCCGACCAGCGCCCGAAATCCTCATGCCCGGACAGTCCGCTCATGCTCTCGATCACCGCCGGACGCACCGTGGTAGCAAAGTCGATCGCGTAAGGCGCGCCCAGATAGAGCAGTGAAAAATTGTCACCCGTCAACACCTCGAGCGCCTTGCAGTGATGCGCACCTGGACCGAGAAACAGCACCCAGGCCGTCGCTGCCGGTAGATCGGTGCAGGCATACCCACGGAGATCCGGCAGCAGATGCAGGCTGGCGGCACCGGCATCGAGGTGGAACAGGGCTCTGAACGCCTCCCCGGCCTCGGCGGCGCTGGCGACGACGACCGTATGCTCGGCATCGGCGTGTGCCAGATAATGGTGGACGATGATGCCGGCGTCGTCAGCAGGCGAAGCTGTCCGGCCTGCCCGCAGACTGCCCTGGATACCGACAAGAGCGACGAGAAAAAAAAGCGGTATGTAGACGTCGAGATATGCCCGCCAGCCGTCAGCGCGCCGGTGCACCCAGATCACCAGGGTCGCCACGCTGAGCAGGGCCCAGAGCCTATACATCGATGGGGTATGCGTCAGCGCCAGCAGTTCTGGACAATCCACGATCGACGCAAAGGGCGTGAGACGCGCCCTGCCGGCCAGCATGGCGATCAGAGTGAGCGCCGCCAGACCATAACCCAGCACCCTGAATGATCGAGCGTCGGCTGGCCGCACGCACGCGCCATCGGCGGCTACCAGGAGCAGAAACAGCGGAAAGAGAAAGCTGTAGTAGCGCAGATGGATGCGCCCGATCGCCTGCGAGGCATCCACCCAGGTGACCGTCACCGTGAACAGGCTCACCACCAGCATCAGCGAGGTGAGACTCAAAAGGGCAAACAGCGCCAGATTCTGCACCTGCGCCTGTGCCGCATTGACCTCGCGGCGCTGCAGGATCCAGCGCAGCGCCACGGCGAGCGGCAGCGCCAGCATGGCGAGCATGACGACGGCATGTGCCGCCAGAACCTCCAACACCGCCGGCCCTGCCGCCAGCATCCGCTGCATCGCGGTGCCTGCGCCGACGGCGACGCTGTTATACGTCGGACCGAACAGGGTCAGGGCGGCGCGACCTGCGGCCATATAGCCGAGAGAGAACTTCAATCCGTACATACCCGCGCACAGGACCGCTGTGCGTGCCAACGCCGCGATGACAGCGCGGCCAGGGGAAGCCCGGAACAGATAGACCAGGTAGAGAACGATCGCCGGCAGAAGAAACTGGGCGTGCGGCTTGACCAGCGCCGCGCTCCCCAGCGCCAGGCCGAGCATGAACCAGCGCCACCAGCCATCCGCGCTGGTGGCCGTCAACAGCCCGAAGAAGAACAGCCACATGAAGAAGAAATAGCAGGACTCCGGCATGAAATACACGGTGTAGACATTCATCGGCGCCAGGATCGCCAGCACGGCCACCCACCACGCCCTCGCCACCGTCACCTGGTAATGACGCGCCAGAGCATAGATCAGCGGCGCTGTCGCCACATAAAAGAGCAGGTTGAGCAGGCGCGCGCACCCGAGAAAGCCGTCGCCACAGACATGGGTCAGGCGGTAGATCGACAAGTAGAGGTACTCGGGTACCGGCGACTGAGCGAAGGGAAGCTGGCGCGCATAATGGCTATAAGCCCATTCATCGGCAAAAATGAAGGGATACAGTCCCAGACCGCGGAACAGAAAGAAGACGCCGATGACCAGCAGCGCCGCTGCGGCAAGGCCGTGAATACGGGCCATGCCCGCCGACAGCCATCCCGACGGGGACGTGGGGTGGGCCATTTGAACTCCTTGTACGGCAGCGTTGCGGATGGGGTGAAGCCCTGATCGGCCGTTGACATCCTCTCCGCCCTAAACGACTGAGATTCCAACAGCCAGACGCTCATGTCCGAGCGCAAGAATGTTGGTGGCGGCGTTGATGTCGCGATCGTCGAGTATACCGCACTCCACACACCTCCACGCCCTCCGGCAACGGCTCCATGCCTTGCTCTACCTCCTGCATCCATGCCGTCGTTAGATCCTGTCCCGGGAAGTGCTGTCAGCAAAGGGAGGCGTTCATCAGCGCGCCCCTTCAGGAGAGTTGGGTGGGCCGACGCCAACTACTGTGACGTCCCGGTATCCTTGGATCTCTTCATCCCGCTCTATGCCAGGATAAAACAGAGGGCAGCTTCCACCCTGCTTGGGTGGAACGCGCCCCCGTGTGCAGAGCGAGACAGCGGCGTGGTGATTTCGGCTATATGCAAACTAGGGTTGGGAACCCCATGTCCGTGCAGAAAATACTTCTCGCCGTTTCGTGCAAAACCTGGCTGGATTGTAAGGCTCCAGCCGAGGCACGTTAGCACGGTGCTTGGCTTTGAGTTTGGGCACGAAGCGGGAGGCCAACTTATTGAAGCGCGACCATGGCATACGGTGGTGCTGACTACGATGCAGTAGTGCACGCCGGGCTGACGTCAAGCAATTCTTAACCATAGCCGCCATTCAGGGTGAATCTAAATTACTTCCGGTTTAGGTTTGTAACCTGTTCAACGTGAAGTTGAGGCATCGGCTGCATGTAGAAGCGCGATGAACTCAGAGAGGTTTGGCAACTCGTCATAGCAGGCTCCCTGAAAAAGAGTGGAGTCCCATGCAGCTTTGGAAGCCACGCAGAGATGGGCAATGATTTCCAGGCCGCCGTTGCCCTCAAGCAGCCCGGCAGGGACCCAGACGTAAGGCAGGTTCCTAAGCGGATTCGGCACGGGAGAACCGCAGGCGGAACAAAAGTCAGAGCGGAACCCTGATTCTTTCTTCCACGATGAGATGAACTCAGCACCACCAAGCCACCGAAATTTTTTGTTCGGAACAATTGTGGCGGTATTGGATAGCGAGCCGCCTTGCCTTCTGCAAAGAGAGCAATGGCATTGGTAGAGCTTGAAATACTCTCCATCAATTTCAAATTCGACTTGTCCGCAAAGGCAATGACCGCGCATGTGATCTCCGATACCTAACGTTTGAATTCACCGGACTGCGCGTGAAAAGCTGCCGCTCACGATGCTGGTTCCAACCAAACGTGGTTCCTGACAAAGCACCGATCAGCTATCATTTCCAACCAGAGGGATCCGCTGCATCTGTCGGCTCAAACTTATTCCACAACCAGGATTCCAACCTCAGATTGCATTTAACCGTGATTTTTTCTTGGCCGGTGGTGACAGCCACGACCTCGCCCGAGAGTGTGCTGCAGCGACGCCACACACTATCGAGCCCGCCGCTGCAGCACCCAGGCGACGGGGGCGTGCCGACCGGCCCCAGTCTCATCACCTCGATACCCGTATCACTCCTCTCTCTCCTGCGCAAGCGCATCAGACTCGGCATCGGCACGCGCATCGACGACCAGAGCGTTGACGATGGCGAGCAGGACGGCCAGGGGCAGACCCAACATCCAGGCAAAATACCACATAGCTCTCTCCTCTCCTCACGCCTCAATAAGCGCTCTTGTCATGACGGCGGATGAAATCCAGGGTGACGCGCCCCGACATCATGCGATAGCACCAGCTGGTGTAGACGATGATCAAGGGCACGAAGATGAGCGTGGCGATGAGCATGATCTGCAAAGTCCAGCGCGACGACACCGCATCCCAGACGGTGAGACTGGCGTTGGCGTCGCTGCTCGAGGGCATGACGAAGGGAAACAGGGACAGACCAGCGGTGCTGATGATGCCGGCCAGGGCCAGCGCCGAAGCGATGAAGGCGGCACCGGCACGCCGCCAGGCGAGCAGCACGATGTCGGCGAGTATGGCGAGGCCGGTCAGCAGGGGCAGGACGCGCGCCCACGGCCAACGCTGATAGACGTCGAGCCAGGCGCCGGTGACGACCTGCACACTTTTGGCCAGTGGATCGGGCAAGGCATCGGGCTGCACCGGCGAGACCAGGCGCATACCCGGCAGATGCTGCAACCAGAAGCCGCCGGCGATGAACAGCAGCAGAGTCAGCACAGCGGCGACCTGGGCGGCACGGCGCGCCCGCGCGGCGATGGGATCACCGGCGCGCAGAGCGAGATAGGTGCCGCCATGCATGACCAGCATGCCGAGGCTGACGCCGCCGCAGAGCAGGGCGAAGGGGGTGAGCAGGTCCCAGAGATCACCGCTGTAGTAGCTGCGCAGATCGTTATCAAAATGGAAGGGCAGTCCGAGGAAGAGATTGCCGAAAGCGACGCCGAAGATCAGAGGCGGCACCGCTCCACCGATGAACAGCCCCCAGTCCCAGGTGCTGCGCCAGCGGCGATCTTCGATCTTGCTGCGATAGTCGAAACCGACGGGACGAAAGAACAGCGCCCACAGCACCGCCAGCAAGGCCCAGTACATGCCAGAGAAAGCGGTGGCGTAGACCAGGGGCCAGGCGGCGAACAGGGCGCCGCCGGCGGTGATGAACCAGACCTGATTGCCGTCCCAGTGCGGACCGACGGTATTGATGATGACGCGGCGCTCATCATCGTCCTTGCCCAGCCAGGGCAGCAGAGCACCGACCCCCATGTCATGGCCATCCATGATGGCGAAGCCGATGAGCAGGACGCCGACCAGCCCCCACCAGATCAGTTTGAGTAAACCATAGTCAAGCATGCTGCTTCTCCTCGGCATAGCGCGCCAGGCCGAGCGAAGACGGCCCGAGGCGGGTGAACTTGATCATCAGATACATTTCAGCGACCAGAAGCAGGCTGTAGAACAGAACGAAGCCGGCGAGCGAACCGAGCACGGAAGCGGCGCTCAGGCTCGACACCGACAGATGCGTCGGCAGGATGCCGTAGATGGTCCACGGCTGACGCCCAAACTCGGCGACGAACCAGCCGAGCTCGACGCTCAGATAAGGCAGCGGCAATGCCAGCAGCGCCGCCCACAGCAGCCAGCGCTGACCGCCATAGTGGCGCTGCCGCAGGCTCTGGTAGAGGGCGGCGGCGAAAAGAGCGAGCAGGGCGAAACCGAAGACCACCATCAGGCGAAAGGCGAAGAACAGTGGCGCCACCTGCGGAATGGTATCGGCAGCGGCGGCACGCAACTGCGCCTCACTGGCGTTCTCGACGTCAGCGCGGTACTTCTTCACCAGCAGGCCAAAGCCGAGATCCTGCGCGTGCGCCTGAAACTGCGCCTGCGTCGCGGCGCTGTGATCGTGCTCACGCAGACGTGTCAAGGCGGCCACCGCCAGGACACCGCTGCGGATGCGCACGAGGTTGTGCGCCTCGATCTCGTCGATGCCGGGCAGCACACGGTCGACGGAGCGCGTCCCGATGAGACCGAGCAGCCAGGGGACGCGGATCTCCCAGCGATTCGTGTGGGTCTGCTGATCGGGCAGGGCGAAGATGACAAAAGAAGCCGGCGCCGCTTCCGTCCGCCACATCGCTTCGATCGCCGCCAGCTTGGTCTGCTGCGAATCCGACAGGGTATAACCGGACTCGTCACCGAGGACGATGACCGAACAGGCGGCGGCGAACCCGAAGGCGGCGGCGATGCGGAAGGAGCGTTCGGCGAAGTCGACATAGCGCCGCTGCAGCAGATAGTAAGCGCTGATGGCGAGCACGAAGACCGAGCCGGTGACGTAGCCGGCGGCGACCGTATGCACGAACTTGGCCTGGGCGGTGGGATTGAAGATGACCGCCGTCATGCTGCTCAGCTCCATGCGCATGGTCGTCGGATTGAAAACGGCGCCGACCGGATCTTGCATCCAGCCATTGGCGATGAGGATCCACAGGGCCGACAAGTTGGTGCCGATGGCCATCAGGGTGGTGACCATGAGGTGCTGCCCCTTGCTCAGTCGCTCCCAGCCGAAAAAGAACAGACCGACGAAGGTCGACTCGAGAAAGAAGGCCATCAAGCCCTCGATGGCGAGAGGCGCGCCGAAGATGTCACCGACATAGTGCGAGTAGTAAGCCCAGTTGGTGCCGAACTGAAACTCCATGGTGATGCCGGTGGTCACCCCGAGAGCGAAGTTGATGCCAAAGAGCTTGCCCCAGAAGCGTGTCATGTCCTGATAGACCTGGCGGCCGGTGAGCACATAGAGACTCTCCATGATCACCAGCAAAAAGGTCAGCCCCAGGGTCAGGGGTACGAAGAGGAAGTGATACATGGCGGTCACCGCGAACTGCAGCCGTGACAGGTGGACGAGATGTTCAGAAATCATGCGCGCACTCCGCTGACGGTGGAAAACAGGTGTTGCTGCAACTGCTGCGGGCCTATCGGCACATCGCCGTGGCGAAAGAACAGCGCCCACAGCAAGGCGAGGGCGAGCATCTTGAGCGACAGGATGAGCACGAGATGACGCCGCAAGCCATTGGAACGAAACACTGCATCGGGCATATTTCCCCCCTTCTTGCCGCTGTCCATCAGCTTCTCTAACAAGATCCATGCCAACCCAAGAATCGGCGCCACACCGCCATCTGGGCGGTGCCGAGCTTGTCCTGCGCGCCCTCTTCACCCTAAGATGGCAGAAGACGACACGACATGGACATGACAACATGCCACACACCGCCCTACCCAGCCTGATCGACTATCTCGACGCTCTCGACCAGCCACACGCCCTGCTCAGCGAAGACCATCGCATCCTTCATGTCAATCCGGCTTACGCGCGCCGCTTCGGCCGCCCGATGGCGGGGCGCACCTGCTACCAGGTCACGCACGGCCATGATCGCCCCTGCAACGAGCTCGGCGAGACCTGCCCCATGCAGCAGGCCCTGCGCCAAGGCAGCATGCAGCGCGCCATCCATCGCCATCGTCACGGCGACCACGGCGAGACGACGGTGGAGATCTCTCTTTATCCCCTCTGTCATGGTCAACAGCGCTACGTCATCGAGCGCCTGCGCGATCTGCCGGGAGCGCAAGACAGCTCGGGCCAGGCCATGGTCGGTGTCTCGAGTGCTTTTTTGCGTCTACGCGAACGCCTGCTCAAAGTCGCCGTGACCGACATACCGGTACTTTTGCTCGGCGAAACCGGCAGTGGCAAGGAAGTGGCGGCGCAGGCTCTGCACCAACACTCGGCGCGGCACGGCGCGCCTTTCGTCACCGTCGATTGCGCC
>JAKBFV010000048.1 GCA_021833365.1 Pseudomonadota bacterium
GCAGCGGTAAGAAAGAAACACCCCCACGGACGTGGGGAAGACTGTGCCATCTTTCTTTCCTCTTTGATCTTGGTGGAAACACCCCCACGGACGTGGGGAAGACACCAACAGATTGTTAAAGATCCACCAAAAAAACACAAGAAGATGGGGCTGCGTTTTTCAAGATGGTTGTTGCTTTTCTGTGTTTCCTATGCGGCCTGTGCGCGCAGTCCACGCCATTCAGCCACCCAGACAGCGCCGGTCACTCTTGCCTCGGGTAGGCATGGTTTGCTGCTCGCTCAGGCTGCCGTGGTGGGCAACGTGACCATCGCATCATCGCTTCCCCAGCTTCAGATACAGCTTCACCGCCTGAACTCGCTCTTCGTATGAGTATGGACCACCTCCAAAGCAGTCCAAGATTTTGTCCGCACCCCACTGGTCAATTTACATCCGGCAGTGACATGGATTGGGGTTCAGGATGGGGATATTGCACTTTTTGGGCTTCAACAATGAGCTGCAGTCCGGTGATTTCAGTAAGCACTTTCTTGGTGGGACCAATAGTTTTAATTTCATAACCTGGCGGGCCTGACAACGAGCAGAAAATAACAATACCAGATTCCGGTGGACAATGCGTGTACAGGTAATCTATCACACAGGTGGCCACTGAATCCTTGACGCCGGAGACGAAAACATTGGGTTTGGGCTCAACAAACCAAAGCTTCATTCTTCCTCGGACAGCGGCTGGAAGATCATTTGCGATGACGACTAGCACGGCCAACTCCCAGCACGTTAGGAATATCCTCCGCTAACCCAGCCAACAGATCCATCTCGATGACCCTCTGTCGAAATGCTGCGGACACTTTCTTCTTATCATAACGTCCAGCCATATCTCGCGTCAGCGCAAAGGCAAGATCAATACATAACTTTTCCTTGTATAGATCGGCAAGATCATAAACAAAAGGCAACGGACTGCCGGAATGGATGAAGCCAACATGCGGCGAATAACCCATGCTATGCACTGCAGAACAAAGAATACCATACAGGGCAGCATTCGAGGCTGTCATCACCTGATTGGTAAGATCACTGAGATCAAATTTGCCTGGTGTAAAGTTACGCCCTTTCCACCCGACCTGATACTTCTCAGCCTTTGCCTGATAAAGAGCACGCACCCGGTGACCTTCCATACCCATCATTTCCTTGAGCGTTTTTCCAGCCAAACCTGCATCCGGAAAACGTCTGGCAAACATGCGACGCGCCACTTCAACAGATTGATCAGGATCGGCAGACAGTTCAATTTGCCGTTTGAGATTTCGCGTATCCGCCGTAGGTAAAAAACCTGCTGCATAAAACAGCAGCGTGTCCTCGCCCACCCAGCACACCGAGCAGTTTGCGGCTACCGCGGTTTTGATCGCATCATGCGTGACAGTTGTTCCGGGCCCCAACAGCAATGTATTCAAGGTCGCTATCGGTAGCGGCACAACATTACATTCAGAATCGATCCATTTAACGCTGCTGTCGTCGATTTCCAGTCTTCCCCGTTCAAGATAGATGAACGGATACTTGTCCTTAACCTGGGGAAGAGAATCCCGGGTAACCTTGACGAACAATCGCTGACCCGAAGCCATCGGGCCTTACTCCATTCTTTGCACAGTGACACGCCTATCCCGGTATTTTTTGTGCTCCCCAAACTGCAGCGGAATATCGTTTAGCATCAGCACTTCACCTTCATGCTCTCCCTGTAGAACCCGAAATATGGGAGCCCGATTTTTGTTGGCGGCCAACCTTTCCCCTACCTGCATGGCTTGCCCAGCAGTTGCAAAAATTCCTTGGACGATAAACTCGGTGGGCACACAGTTTTTCCGCCCTAGGTATAGATCCCACATGGGGCTTACCAGGGCTTCCGCCGCCTCCTTGAGCAACACATCTGGAGCCTGAATAGCAACTGCGAAAGCCATATCTTGGAGGTAATAGCGGTAGGTCATTTTGGCCCCGCCACCCACTGCCTTTTTCCCCTCGCTGGTCTTTGGAATCATCAACGTCATCCAGGGATCTTGGTCGTCATAGCCACTGCCCACCATGTGGAAATCCCGCATCAGCGCTTGGCAAGGTAGCGGTTTTCCCTGTTTGTCTCTTGGAACGAAGGCCATGACCTGCATGTCCTGATCTGCCCATTTTTCGAGCCATGCAATTTCCTCCCCCCCAGCACCACGAGCACAACAGAGTAGCCCAAGCACACCGGATTTTGTCGGAAAACCCAAACTATCCCGCCGGCCGAATTTTGAATCATGGCCCCAGGACTGCAGGGGTGCCTCCAACCATAGCAGCAAATACGGGTTGCTCATGGATCACCTCAGTGCACATGGCTTTGTAGGGCGGTGACCAAGTCGTCAATGCTGAAGTTTTCGTCGTCGCCCCAGTCATAGCTGGCAAGCCTGCCAAACAACGAGCCGGAAAGTTTCTCTTTCTTGTCCAAATAGCCTTTCAGTGCCTCGATACTCGGGCACAAGTAGCCACCCTCTTTAGACTTAACGGCTGTTTCGAAAGGCACTTGCAGGCGCTGCCCGCTACGTACCTGAACACGAGCAAACTCCCAAGGACTGGCACCCGATTGCGTAGTCTGTCGAGCATTTGGCACAGCCACAAACAACGCATGAGTGAAAGCTGCAACTGCCTTTTTCAAATCATCTTCGCCCATGGTCTGAGCCAGTTGACCAAGATCCAGACTGACATAGCGATAGTAGGTTGCTGAATTGAACTCCAGACTGCCCATGTGAGCAGAGCCGGCTTCGGTAGGCTGGTCGTCCAACGCGGTAAAAAATTCGACCTCATTACTCACTCTGTGGGTGGAAATGGCATGAGCAAAAGAAGCTGCCGCCTCGACATTCATGTCCGGAGCTTTCGCAACCATACGTCCAAATAAGGCGATGTCTAGTGCATCCAAAGCGGGGTTAATCGCCTTTTTTGCGACCTTGGCAAGATCCTTGTCTTTCAATTTGGTCTCATCAAAGCCTTGCTCTTTTGCATAGTCAGCAAAGGCTTTAGTCTCGGTGTCGCTAATAAACAATAAAGTGTCGTCAATCAGCTGGTCAGCGATTTTCTTGCCGCAAGCATTAGCACTAGCCTCATCAGCGCCAGCATCCAAACAAGCATTAATGAACATAGCTTCAACATGCTTCGTCCGTACAGCCAATTTAACGCCAAAGCCTTGCATGGCCAGTCGCACATGACGTTTCCAGCACTGAGAACTCACTCGGGCACGGGTCACGCCGCCGACCATGGCAGTTTTCGGCGCACCCACGTCATCACGGTTGAGGCAAGTAACCGGAAAGGATTGCAAGATATGAAACTCAATACGGGTATTGGTGTATGCATTGGTCATCACAAGTATCCTTAATCAAGCGAAGGGATTGTCAACGAGAGGGACGATTTGTAGCAGGCCACAACCAAAGGCGCGTGCCCGGCCGATGCCTTGGCTAAAACTATTGCGAAACTGATGGGCATCAGTCATGCGTAATTGGCCCTGAACATGGGCCTGACAAAGTGTCACCTGATGCCGGTGCTTATCGCTAAATCTCAGTATTTCCACCTTATCTACCTGCAAGTGTTCAGACAAAACACTGAACCCCCAGCTTTTTAATGCCCGTTCAGCAAACCATTCAGAAATAGCTTCGCGACCCGTCACAGGAACCAGTTTTCGACTGGCTCTATCACGACGGGTTGGGTTTACGATGACCTTGAAACGGTAGCCAGCATGGGCCAAAAATGTTTCCGGAATAGGCTTACTTTGAACCTGACCATATTGGCCTTCTACGCACGCTGCGGGGCTGCGGTCGGAGAGCATGAGAATGCGTCGGCCGTGGAAGTCACCGCCCTGATCGGCGAACAGGATGCCACTGCTCTGACTGGCACATTTCTGGGCATCATCCCGCACGTCGTCATAAAGGCTGTATACAACCCGGTGCAGCGCATAAGCATCGGTGATACGCAGCGCCTTGACCGCCTTTCGATCAAGATCCAAGACACTCGCAATCATGTTCATGTCCTTTCCTCCTCGGCCTGCCCCTCCACCTGCTGGCCATAAAACTCTTGAGCCCACTGAGCCTTGACCCTGATGCGGGCATCTTCAAATGAAAAACGCCGAAGCTGTTTCAACAGCCTGACAAAATTCAAAGGCTGCCGGGCCTTGCTGTCGATCAGGGAAAACAGAGAACGCAATATGCGGCACAATTCCGGCAAATCATTGCAAGCCAGCAATCGCCGCAGCCTCGCTTTAGCTTGGCTGCTCTCACGGCCATCCTCATAACAGGCCGCTATCGCCCGCCCCAGTGTCAAACCACCATTGTGATCGGCTTTTGACTTTGCAATCGCCGCAGCTATCGTCACAAATGGCAGACGTTGGTAATCATTTTCCAAATCAATATGCAGAGAGGCCAGCAGTTCCCAACTTTGATATTCAGTTGCAGGATTGTCAGCCCGGCGCAGATGCGCGGCGAGTCCTTTATCTTCCGCGCAACCCTGTATGACAACTTTGACAAAGCGCTCTTCCCAAGTTTGCTGAGATTGAGTTTGTGTCATCTCCATTAGTTCATGCCTCCTGCTTCAGGTACTTTCTGTTGTTGGGTCGGCACTTGGCCCAGGCATCAAGCTGCCGTGCGGTTTCTTTGGGACAGAATTGGTCGTAGACCTGTAAGACATAGCCAGCAAACTGGCGACGGAGGCGTTGGCGCTGCAGGTTACTTTGCTCATCCTGATCACAGTTATCGACTAATCGCTGAAAATCGTGCTCACAGAGTTGCCAAAACAGGTGACTGGCCTGGGCGGCAAGTTTTTCCCCATCTACTTTTTGTTCGTTAAAAAAACTCATGACTCGGCGGTATAACCCCTTGGCCAGCATACCCAAATCATCCATTTCTGATTTAAGCTGAGCAAACCACGACTCCCCAAAAACATCGCAATGCAACCAGACCACCGACTCGACAAAATCGTCACTTCCCGAGACAAATTGTTCGCCCGCGTTACTGCTCACCCTCAGTCCACCAGACCAAAGCGCAAATGACCCAGTAACTTGACGGATGCGATCCAGGCCACAACGGATCTGCCAACTTTGAAATCCCTGAGAACCATCTTGCCCCATAAAGCCAAGTAAGGCCGTCAGCTCTCGCCAAGGCCGTTTATCAGGATCAACCCATAACGCTTTGGGCTCTTTACTTGCGTAACTCACCGCAATTGTTGGGTCGGTCACGCCTTCCTTGTAGCCCGCATGAGCTAAACCTTCCGAATAGTGAATGCCGGTGTCCGTCAACAAACAGAATCTGCAGAGCGGAACCAGCCGCCCGACCAGTGACTGTTTAATATTCTGTGCCGTTGAACAGTCCTCGCCTTCCGGCATTTTTTCCCATGGCGGCTCCCCTACGCCCGATGGGAACATTCGCATTTGTTCAACCTGTTTCGAAGTCAGTATGTTGAACCACAGACTCTCCAATAAAGTCTGTCCGATCAGAAAGTTATGCAACAGCCCCATATGAGCTATAGAGGGACCCGGCTTGCTGGACGAGGGTTTCCCCTTCTCGTTACGCTTGCCCTGGTAGCCTGCCGATAATACGACATTGTTATCCGTTTTCTTGCCAGCTAGCGCGAACCCCATTTGGCTAATAAGCAGCAAGGCTTTCTCTGCATCGTCAAGTGATCTCTGAAATTGAATTTGACTCAGTACGGTGGTATTGCCGCTCGATACTTCTGGCAATACGGCGCTAAAAGTCTGGACCCTGGCTGCTGCGATGGCTGGCATTTGCAAAAAAGGCCTCTCACCGTACAGATAAAATCGGTCACGCCACCGCCCCAGATATTTCAAGCATCGCTCAGCAAGCCCCGCTATCCCCAGTATTTCCCATTCCTGATCATTTTCCGGAGTGGCTGCCGCCTGCGCGATGGCCAGTAGCAGTTTCATCAGTGCTATCTTCTGCACGGGATTGCCACCAAGGCTGCGGTATTCAGAATGGGCGAAGATCTCTCGCAGGCTGACCCGGCCGTGATCAGCGACTGGAATCCAGGGTTCATCCACCAGGTTGAAACGATTTTCCATAAACGTCGGTCCTTAGTGCTTGATGACCTGGTACCCAAGGTCATTGCGATAATCCAACTCATATTTTTCATGCAAGGGGGCACCCTGCACACCCCGAAGCCTGCCCGTCTCATCCACCAGGGCCACCCGCAAGATGGCTTCTTCGTGCACTGGGCTGCCCAGGTAAAAGCAATGCTGTAAACCAAACTTCTCTAAGGTTGCCAGGGGTAGTTTCTGAGGTGCATCCTGTCCCCGCACAGCAACGACCTGGCGCATCAATGTTGCACTTAACTTTCGCCACTCTTTTCGGGTGAACTTATTTCGTTGCCATGGGAGTAGGTATTGCTCTCCACTCAGCAACGCAAGCAGTGTCATTTTTTTGTCAGGCAATAGTAGCATCTGCCGCAGCAACAACACATCAAAATTATCGGTATCGCTATAGCGGGTTTGCGCCTTACTTTCCGGCAGGGTATTGCCGACGTCAGCCATTGTTATCCGGGCTAGTTGCCGCATTGCATTCCGTCCGGTGCGCCAACGTGTGCCGTTATCCAGATCCGCTAACCAACGGACCATCTGGCCGTGTTCTTGACGTGCCACATAGGTATATTCGATCAGTTGGCGAATATCATGCGGCAGAATCAGAACGGTTTTTTCTTGCCACACTTCCAGGCTTCGACATAAAACGTAGGGGCTATAAACAAAGGCACTGGAACTGAAAGCCTTTTCTGGAAAAGCAATAGCCTGTTCCAACGGCGGAGCCAACACCCATGCTTCGCAGACGGCGGAGGTTGCTCGGGGCGTTTTTTCGTGGCGCCATAAACGACCCAGGCGCTGTAACAGCATATCGGTCGGGGCGAAGCGGCTGACCAAAAAATCCGCGTCAATATCCAAAGACTGCTCCAGTACCTGAGTGCCAACCAGAATGCGCCCCTGCTTTCCTCGATCAGGCCACCCATCCTTGCCAAATAAACCCACCCACTGGCGTTCAATCGCCTGGCGATCATCCGGAACAAAGCGCGAGTGCAATAGACCACAAGCCACGCCCATTTCCGTAGCTCTGGCTGCCAAATT
The DNA here is from genome assembly GCA_021833365.1 of Pseudomonadota bacterium. Lineage (GTDB taxonomy): Bacteria > Pseudomonadota > Gammaproteobacteria > Pseudomonadales > Moraxellaceae > JAJZHK01. The sequence continues at coordinate 7,112 of JAKBFV010000048.1, forward strand.
AAGATAGCGCTGTTGTGCCTCCACCACAGTATTTTCTATCCACAAGACCTGCTGACCTTGTTCAGCACGTACCAATGCTTCCTGAATGGAACACTTCTCGTCTTCCAACAAACGGAAAAAAACCTGACGACTTGTGGCAATGGGCACAGACAGCTCATTGACTGGATTTGCGGCTGGTGATGAGGTGATAAGCGGGTAGTCCTCACTGAACAGCGGGCAACCCAGTAGCTGCTGACGGCGTTCGCGATTGAGTGTCGCGCTGAGTATGATGACCGTGCAATGCAAGGCGCGTAGCAGTTCCACCAAGGAATCCAGCAGAGTGCCGGTATAAGCATCATAGGAGTGCACTTCATCGAGAACCACCACCTTCCCCGCCAGACCAAAGGCACGAACGAAACCATGTTTAACGTTCATTGCAGCCATCAATGCCTGATCAATGGTGCCCACCGCAAAAGGAGCCAATAGCCCCCGCTTAGCATGATTGAACCAGGCCCCACCAGGTCTACCCTCTTCGCCCATCTCCGTATCCAGCAACCAGTCGTTACTGTGCAACAACAAAGATCGGTGTAAACAGTTCTCGGCCAGTATTTGGCTGAGAAAAGCATTAAAGCGCTCGAAGAGCTTGTTCGATGTGAGCTGCGTCGGTAAAGCGAAATAAATCCCACTTGCCCGGCCCGCTTCCAGCATGCGATAGGCAGCAAACAAGGCGGCTTCAGTTTTGCCTAGCCCCATCGGGGCCTCCAGCACATAGACGCCAGGACTGGTAACCTGGTCAATCAACCGCTGCTGCGCCTCATTCGGAGGAAAAGGAAATACCTGTTCAAAGTTGAGGCATTGTCGATAAGTTGGTGGAATAAAACCTGCAGCATCCAAGGCACGATCAATGTTTTCTTGCCAGGGATTCTCAGGGTTCTCAAAAAACTCACCGGAACCAATCCAGTCGGCGACAGACGTCAGCCCAGCGAGCAAACGAGCCTGTGGCATGGAATCCACCAGGGGCCAGTCTGAAGTCAACCGTCGCTTCAGCTCAGCAACCAACCCTTCCCGCTCTTGCTGCCATTCAGGGCCGCCAAAAACCTCATCTTGAGCCCGCTGCCCCCGCACCGGAGGTGCGAAGCCATGGTGTTGCCCCAATATCTCGGGGATAAATGCGGGCGCACCGATGGCTTGTGCGGTGACTTGGCTGACCCCGGCATGGCCACCCCATTGTGCCTCCAGCAACGGGGTAATGTTGGGCAAGGGGTCAATGCTCGCCATACCTGCTGTGCATGCTTGACGGATTTTTTCAACGAAGTGAGGGCTTACCTTTCCAATATCATGTGAAGCCGCAGCCATTTGTGACCCAATAGGAAACAGATTCCGCGCAATGTCTGGTGGATAACGAGCTATAATCTGCTTGGCGACCTCGCCCACAATTTGGCAATGGTTAAGCACTGAGCGGCCTTGAACGATATCCCCGTTTGGTCTGTGATAAGTTTTCGCCGGACAAAGGTCATATGGCAACACCTTCTGCACCGTCTTATTTGGTTTTTTGGGTCCCAACATCAGCCTATCTCACGGGTCTAACATCGATATTTTGGATTTTCTGGGCCCTTGCCAATTTCCATGATCGTTTTACCACCCATACTGCCCCACCCCATGCACCACTGTTTAAATTCTCAGTAAATTCCCGCCATCTGACGAACCCGCTCAGCCACTTCGCACCGCAAATCCTCCGGCCCCAATACCTCTACATCCGCCCCGTACCGCAGAATATCCATCACCAGTTCCCGCATGTCCGCATAAGGCACTTTCAGCTCGAAACCGTCGCCAACCCACTCCCCCACCTGATCGGGATGCCAACACTCTTCAGCAACCCACTGGGCAGCATGGGAGTTGAAGCGCAGGTGCGCGACCCACTTGGGCATGCCGACGAAGATGCCGAAGCTAGAACGGGTATAGGCATCCACCTCCTCAACGGGCATGTTTTTACCGGGCAGGTCGAGCAGTTGCGGCTGGCTGATACGATCTAGGGAAAACAATCGCAGCGCCTGGGCGGCTTCGCACTGAGCCAGTAGGTACCAGTTTGAGCGATAGTGCAGCATGCGTTGAGGATGGGTCTTGCGACCACGGGTTTCTGCGCGAGAGCGGCTGGCGTATTGAAAGTGCAGTTGGCAGCCAGTCAGTGTAGCTTCGGCGACAGGATCGAAAATCTGGTTGGGGGTATTACGCACCTGAATAGGCTGGATCTGGATGCGCTTGCCAATCGTCTCGACGGTATGTCCGGCCTCGCCCAGTAAGTGGCGGATGCGTTCCTTCAGGGGGGCCAAGCGGTGCACCATAATACTTGGCCGAACCGATTCCAACAGTTGCTCGCAGGCCAACAGAGCGTAGAGTTCGCCGGCGCTCATCCAGAAGCCGGGCAACTCGAAGACTGGCGCGGCGGGGTCGTACTGGTGGCCGTTGCGCTCGCGGTCATAGATAAGCGGGGCGCCCAGGCTATCCCTTAGGTATTCGAAATCACGGGTAACGGTGTTGCGAGAGGTTTCCAGCGCCTCGATGAACCGACTCATTGGCACCGGTCGCTTGGCGCCACGGAGAATTTCGTGGATGTGATAGATACGATCAAATCGGCTCACGGCAGCTCTGAACGCCTCTTGTTCCTAGGTGAGGGTATTGTTAGGTAAACCGAGATCTGGTGCAATGAAACTCTTGTCTCAAATTCGGGGACCACTATAGGCTCAAGATGCTGGGCAAGTACGGCTATCTGGCGCCTCAATCAGCCTGATGGCCTCAGGCGCTATGACGGGATGCATGCCTATGGACTGATCAGTCCACGGGCGCCCTTGCTCTGAGATCAGGTGGGGGGCACGGTCATCTTACGTTGCTGATACAGACCATCTCATCATTCGACACTGGATCACCTGCCGCCGATTCGTTACAGTCCGAGGATCCCGTCGAGCTACCCGGACCATGAAGCCCCTTCCGAACCCAGACCCTGATTTTCGTCGCGCCCATCGCCTCGCCACCGCCCTGCTCGCCGGCGTCGCCGGTCTTTGGGTGATGCTCCTGCTGGCGGTGCATTTCTTCCATCTCAGCCATGGCGTCGAAGTCGTCCTCGGCAGCGCCTTCGAGGCCGGTGTCGTCGGCGGCCTGGCCGATTGGTATGCGGTCACGGTGATCTTCCGCAATCCCTTCGGACGCCTGCCGCTGCCGGCCATCCTGCGTGATCATACGGCCATCATTCCGCGCAACAAGGATCATATCGCCCTGGCGCTCGGGCGTTTCGTGCAGGAGAACTTTCTCGCCCCTGAACACGTGCATGACACTTTGCAGAAATTCGACGTCACCTTGCACATCGCGCAGATGATCGGCGACGAGGCGCAGCTGCGCCGGCTCAGTGACGAACTGCAGCGCATCGCCGTCAGTACTCTGGAGGCGTTCGAAAGCGACGCCATCGAAGCCTTTCTCCGCGACAGTGTCGTCGACGGGCTGCAACACACCGACGTCCACCGCATGCTGTCGACCTGGCTGTTTGCTGTCGCCAGCAATGATACCCATCATGACGCCCTGCAATACGCCATCGAGAGCATCGATCTGTGGGCGCAGACGCATCGTCCACAGGCGGAAGAACTGATCGCCAGCACCCTGCGCAAATCGAGCGTGTTATCGACGCTGGTCCATGTCGGCAAGATGATGGGCATCCACGTCGAAGCGCGCGTCGCTGAAGCTCTCCTCAATGCTCTGCGCGACATCCATGACGACCCCGAACATCCTCTACGCAAGCAGATCGACGCGACCCTGGAACAGACACGCGTCGCCCTGCAACAGGACGACTCGTGGGAGTCGCGCTGGCTCAATCAGACCAAGAACCGCCTGAGTTCATCGGCGGTGATGATCGACTTCAGCATGCGCGCCATCGTCAATCTGCGGCAGATGCTCAAGCATGACCTGCAAAGCTCCGACTCCTGGGTAGCGGCGCAAGGGCGCAAGCTCGCCGAGCAGATGGCGCAGCGTCTGATCGAACAGCGCGAGGTGCGCGATGCCCTCAACCTGCAGATCGAGCGTGCCCTGACCTACGCCTCCGGCCACTACGCCGGCAGCATCATCGACTACATCCGCGACACCATGCTGTCTTGGGATACCGGCGAGATGACGCGCAAGATGGAGATGGAGGTCGGCAGCGATCTGCATATGATCCGCGTCAATGGCGTCCTCGTCGGCAGCTTGATCGGCTTTTGCCTCGGCTTCAGCCGCTGGCTCGTCGGTGGCTGAAGCCGCCTTTGCGGCGCTACACGACCAGATCACCCTGCTGATAGGCATGCGCCGCCATGCGCTGCGTGATGCCATTGAGGACCCGCCATTTGTGCTCGCACCAGGCCGGCGCCAAGAGGATCGAACGCGCCGCCGTGCCGGTCAGACGATGCATGACGACGTCGCGCGGTGTGCGCCTGAGCAGATCGACGACCTGATCGATGTAGTCGTCCTCGCTCATCGGCGTATATTCACCATGTCGCCATTCATAGGCCAGACGCGTCGCCTTGACGACGTGCAGGGGATGTAGCTTGATGCCATCGGTGCCGACATCGAGCACGCGCTCGAGGGTCAGGCGCGCATGTTCCAGTCCTTCTCCCGGCAAACCGAGGATGAGATGGGTACACACCGGCAGACCGCGCTGGCGCGCGCGCCGCGTGGCATCGACGTAGCAGGCGTAGTCATGACCGCGGTAGATGCGCTGCAGAGTCGTATCGAAGGACGACTGCAGACCGAGTTCCAGCCACACCAGCCAGCCACGCTCCTGATAGGCGGCGAGCAGGTCGAGGACGGCGTCCGGCACACAGTCGGGACGTGTGCCCACCGAGATGCCGACGACCTGCGGATGGCTCAATGCCTGATCATAGAGGGAGCGCAGACGCTCGATCGCGTCATACGTGTTGGTGTAGGCCTGAAAATAGGCGAGCAGCTTGCGCGCCCCACTGACCCGCGCCACCGCCGCCGCACCCGCCTCGATCTGAGTGTGGATGGAGGGACGGTCGGCCTGATCGGGCACAAAAGAGTCGTTGTTGCAGAAGGAGCAACCGCCGACGCCATTGCGACCATCGCGGTTGGGGCAGGTGAAACCGGCGTCGATGCTGACCTTGTGCACGCGTTCACCGAACTGCTGCAAAAGATGCTGACCTAAGGTATGGACGTGCTGCGACAGGGTCAGGCTCATGAACACCGCTCTCCTTCGACAAAGCGCTGATGCTGCCATGTCTGCATGGCCATCATGCACCGATAAATAAGGATTTTGATCCAGCGCAACCGATCTTCGAATCGCCCTCTTAAACTGCCTGCGTCACCACCAGAACCTCCTCGCATGAGCCATCTCGACCTGCGCGAATTCCTCGCCGACCTGCGTCTGCACAATGATTTGATCGACGTCCCACAAGCTGTGGACTGGCACCTCGAAAGCACCGCCCTCAGCCGGCGCGCCCTGCTCGAGGAGGGTCCGGCACTGCTCATGCATCAAGTACGCGGCAGTTCACAGCGCTACCTCGGCAATCTCTTCGGTCATAGCCGCCGCATCGCCCGCGCTCTGCACAGCGAGGTCGGCGGCTTTCGCGCCATCGGCGAACTCCTCGCCCGTCTCAAGGAGCCACAGCTGCCGCGCGGTCTCAAGGACCTGATCCGGGAGGCGCCCGCCTACGGTCGCCTGATCCACGCCCGCACACGCCGCGAACCGGACTATTTCGAGCGTCATGAGGTGATCAGCGGCGACGATATCGACCTCTCCTGTCTGCCCATCCAGCACTGCTGGCCGGAGGACGCCGGGCGCCTGATCACCCTCGGCATGGTGGTGACGCAAGGCCCCGATCAGGGGCGACAGAACATCGGCATCTACCGCCAGCAGCTCATCGGACCACGGCGGGTGATCATGCGCTGGCTCAGCCACCGTGGCGGCGCCCTCGACTATGCCGCCTGGCAGAAGCGCCATCCCGACCAGCCTTTCCCGATCGTGGTCTTCATCGGCGCCGATCCCTGCACCCTGCTGGCGGCGGTCACTCCCGTCCCCGACACCCTGTCCGAATTTGACTTTGCCGGTCTGCTACGCGGCCAGCCGACGCCGGTGGTCGAGGCGCCGCTCACCCGTCTGCAGGTGCCGGCCGGCGCCGAGATCGTTCTCGAGGGTTTCATCCATCCTGGCGACACCGCCATGGAAGGCCCTTTCGGCGACCATACCGGCTACTACAATGCCGTCGCCGCCTTTCCGGTGCTGACCGTCGAACGCATGAGCCTGCGCCCGCGCGCCATCTACCAGGGCAGTTATATGGGGCGTTCGCCCTTCGATGAGCCCTCGGTGCTGGCGCACGCTCTCAACGACGTCTTCGTGCCCATCCTGCAGCGCGTCTTTCCCGAGATCCTCGACTTCTACCTGCCGCCCGAGGCCTGCTCCTACCGCATCGCCATCGTACGCCTGCGCAAGCAGTATCCCGGGCATCCACGCCGGGTGATGATGGCGGTGTGGTCATGGCTGCGCCAGTTCACCTACACCAAGATGGTCATCGTCGTCGATGAGGACATCGACGCACGCAACTGGCAGGAGGTGCTGTGGGCGATGTCGACGCGCATGGACCCGGTGCGCGATTGTGTACTCATGCCGAACACGCCCATCGACTACCTCGACTTCGCCAGTCCCGAGCCTGGTCTCGGCGGCAAGATGGGCCTCGACGCCACCCATAAATGGCCAGGCGAGACTCACCGCGACTGGGGCCGGGTCATCGTCCCCGACGCCGACGTCGAACGACGCATCGACACCCTTTGGCAAACCCTCAAAAATGGGAGCCCCACATGATGGAACTCGTCTGTCCTGCTGGCAGTCCTGCCGCCCTCCAGGCCGCCCTTCAGGCCGGCGCCGACGCTATCTACGTCGGCCTGCGCAACGTCACCAACGCGCGCGCCTTTCCCGGCCTCAACTTCGACCGCGACAAGTTGCAGGAAGCGGCCACAGCCGTGCACCGCGCCGGCAAAAAGATCTATCTGGCGCTCAACAGCTATCCCTTGAGCGACAACGAGGGGGTCTGGCGCGACTCCCTGGCGATGGCCGCCGAGGCCGGCGTCGATGCCTTCATCATCGCCGATATGGCTGTCCTGGCACACGCTGCGCGCACCTATCCCAACATTCCCCGTCACCTTTCGGTGCAGGGATCGGCGACCAACCACGCCGCGCTCAAGTTCTATCATGAAAATTTCGGCATCAGCCGCGCCATCCTGCCGCGTGTCCTGTCCTTGCTGCAGGTGCAAAGACTGATCCAGCGCAGCCCGGTGCCCCTCGAAGTCTTCGCCTTCGGCAGCCTGTGCATCATGGTCGAAGGCCGTTGCCAGCTCTCCAGCTTCGTCACCGGCCGCTCCCCCAACTGCCATGGTGTCTGCTCGCCCGCCGAACATGTGCACTGGGATGAGCTGGCTGGTGGGCAACGTCAGGTCCGTCTCGGCGAGATCCTCATCGACCGTTTCGCCGCCGATGAACCGGCCAGCTATCCGACCGTCTGCAAGGGCCGCTATCGCGGCCTCGATGACGACGCTTATTATGCGCTCGAAGAACCGACCAGCCTCAATACCCTGAGCCTGTTGCCGGAACTCGCCGCCGCCGGCGTCGTCGCCCTCAAGATCGAGGGGCGGCAACGCGGTCCGGCCTATGTCAGCCAAGTCGCCGGCGTCTGGCGTGAGGCACTCGACCGACTCGCCCGCGACGCGCAGGGTTTTCGCATCGATGAGCGCTGGAACGAGGTGCTCGGACACGTCGCCGAAGGTCGTCAAACCACCCTCGGCCCCTATCACCGCGACTGGCACTGAGGGAGATCGACATGCGCATCAGCCTCGCCCCTATTCCTTATTTCTGGCCCCGGCAACAGGTCATCGACTGGTATGCCGAAGCCGCCACCTGGCCGGTCGACATCATCTATCTCGGTGAGACGATCTGCTCGAAACGCCGGCAGATGCGCCGCGATGACTGGCTCGACGTGGCGCGCGAGCTACACCGCTGCGGCAAGGAAGTGATCCTCTCCACCCTTGCCCTGATCGAAGCCGAATCGGAAGTCGCCTCCCTGCGCCGCTGGGTCAGGCAGGGCGAGTTCCATATCGAGGCCAATGACATGGGCGCGGTGCAGCTCTGCCATGAGCAGCGCCTGCCCTTCGTCGCCGGCCCGACGCTCAACCTCTACAATCACGAGAGTCTGCTGCTGTTGCAGGAATTGGGACTTTATCGCTGGGTGCTGCCCGTCGATCAAGGCCGACAAGCCCTGCATTCCTTGATGCAGCACTGGCCGGCGCACCGCCACTGGCCGGAGATCGAGGTCACCGTCCACGGCCATCTCCCCCTCGCCTACTCGGCGCGCTGTTTCACCGCACGCGCGCGCGGACGCGGCAAGGATGACTGCGAGCTGTCCTGCCTGCAGGACCCCTATGGCATCCCGCTGAGCACCCGCTCGGGGCAGCCCTTTCTGCGCGTCAATGGCATCTCGGTGATGAGCGAGATCTGTCACGACCTCGGACCTGATCTCGCTGATCTGGCGCAGCACCACGTCGAGATCCTGCGTATCATTCCCGGCGAGGAGACGGCACGCCAGGTGCATCGCTATCACCAGGCGGCGACGACCCTCGGCGCCCTCGCCGCTGAAGGCAGCAATGGCTACTGGTATGGCGAGGCCGGGCTGGCACGTCTGTCAGCCGCCGAGTGATGGGCGCGCTGCGCCGCGCTCGCCAGATCGGTGAAACGGTCGAGATAGCGGCGCGTGCGCGGACTGAGCAGTTCGAGTGGCAGCTGATCCATGAGGTTGCGCATCTGCAGCCCCAGGGCAGTGTCGCCGGTCATACGCAGACGGCGATGAAAAAACAGGGTGTCGGCGTCCTCACGCTGCGTCGCCAGCAACAGCAGATCCAGGGCTTTGGCGGCGACACTGGCCTCGGCACGACCCTGCGCGATGAGACACAGACGCCCGGCGCGGCCGGTAAAACGCAGCTTGAGGCCGAGGTCTTCGATCTCGATGAGCAGAATGCGCCCCTCCATGAAGGCCAGCGCCCCCGGCGGCAGATCCGCCTGTCCGAGGAGTGCCAGAACTTCCGCCAACACCTGTTCGAGCAGACCGGGCGGCAACAGCGAGATCACCCGACGCCAGCCCTGCGGTGAAGGCAAGTGGCGCAGCAGGGTCTCGGAACTCAGCAACTGACGCGGAAATTCCCTCAAAAACGACATCACACCCTCTCCTTATCGAGACGATCAGCACGGCAGCATAGAGGACCGACCGAAAAACCGCGTTGATCCAGAACAGTCACTCACCGCCGCGCCAGGAAAACTCATCGAACATCGCCGCCAGACTGGCCTGCACCGCCGCATCGAGGTGGGCCGGTGGCCAATCATCGAGCTCGGCACGCAAGCACGCACGCCCACGCATGGCCTGCAGGCGAAAACAACGCACACCGCGGGTGCGCAGCTCTTCGGCCAGACGCATGAGCGTCGCGACCGGCATCAGCTGCGGATGCCAGGTGGTGCGGATCTCATAAGGGATGCCGGCAGCGAGAAGATGATCGAGACATTCCCAGGCCTGCTGGCCGGAGTTTGCGCGATGTGTCAAGGCAGCATAATCCGAGGTCATCGCCTTGATATCGAGACCGACCCAGTCGCAGATGGGTAGGACGGCGCGCAGACGGCGCGGCGAGCTACCGGCGCTGTGCAGACCGACCTTGAAACCCATGGCACGCACCTGCGTCATGGCCTCCTCGAGGCCGATCTGCGCCAGCGGCTCACCGCCACTGAAGATCACCATATCGAGCAGACCGCGACGCTCCTGCAAGGCGGTCAGCACCTGCTCCCAGCTCACCTCGCTGCTCTTCCTGAACGAGCGTAGATGCGGATTCTGGCAATAGTCGCAGGCCCAGCTGCAGCCTTGCAGAAAGACCACCGCCGCGAGCTCGCCCGGGCAATCGACGCTCGAATAGGGCACGAAGCCACCGACCCGCAGACGGCTGATGGCGACGTTGAACTGGCTCAGCGACACGTCACGACCGCAGGCTGGCAGGCACTTTCCAGGAAGTGGCGACGGTCGCGATGTTCGGACTGCTTGCCGGGATTGAAGGCCACCACCGGACGGTGATAGCCCATCACCCGCGTCCACACCTCGCAGGGGGTGCGACGCTCTTGTGGTAAGGATGACTCATGGGCGGACATAGGCGACATGATGTTTGACATGATGATGGGGCTCCTTGGACAAAATAGGTTCAGACTGCAGCTGCAGCTGCGGCTTGTTCCACGGCGATCTGCTGGCGCAACTGCTCATCGCAGAGCGGACAGTACGTGTGTTCGCCCTTGAGATAGCCATGCTGGGGACAGATCGAAAAGGTCGGCGTCAGGGTCAGATAGGGCAGACGGAAACGCTGCAGGGCTCTTTGCACCAGCTTGCGTGCCGCATCCGCCGAAGACAGACGCTCGTTCATGTAAAGGTGCAGGACAGTGCCACCGGTATAGCGCGTCTGCAGTTCATCCTGCAGTTCGAGGGCAGCGAAAGGGTCATCGGTGTAACCGACCGGCAACTGACTTGAATTGGTGTAATAGGGTGCTGCCGCCGTCCCCGCCTGCAGGATGTCGCTATAGCGACGCTGGTCCTCACGCGCAAAGCGATAGGTCGTACCCTCCGCCGGTGTCGCCTCGAGGTTGTAGAGATGACCGCTCTCCTCCTGGTATAGACGCAGACGATCACGCACATGATCGAGCAGGGCTGCTGCCAGAGCGTGTCCTTCCGGTGTGACGACATCGAGCGTATCACCGGAGAAATTGCGCAGCATCTCATTGATGCCGTTGACGCCAAGCGTCGAAAAATGATTGCGCAGAGTGCCGAGATAGCGCTTGGTGTAGGGAAACAGGCCCTGATCCATATAGGACTGAATGACGCGCCGTTTCATCTCCAGGCTGTTGCGACCGAGATCGAGGAGATGATCGAGACGCGCCAGCAGGCCGACCCAGTCACCCTTGAACAGATAGCCGAGGCGCGCGCAGTTGATCGTCACCACGCCGATGGATCCGGTCTGCTCCGCCGAACCGAACAGACCATTGCCGCGCTTGAGCAGCTCGCGCAGATCGAGCTGCAGTCGGCAACACATGGAGCGGATCATGTTGGGCTTGAGCTCGCTGTTGAGAAAGTTCTGAAAATAGGGCAAGCCATACTTGGCCGTCATCTCGAACAGCAGTTCGGCATTGGGCGAATCCCAGACGAAGTCCTCGGTGATGTTGTAGGTGGGGATGGGGAAAGTGAAGACGCGGCCACGCGCATCGCCTTGCATCATCACTTCGAGATAGGCACGGTTGATCATGTCCATCTCGTCCTGCAGGTCGGCATAGGTGAAGGGCATCTCCTCGCCGGCGATGATGGGGATCTGCTCACGCAGATCCTCCGGGCAGACCCAGTCGAAGGTCAGGTTGGTGAACGGCGTCTGTGTCCCCCAGCGCGACGGTACATTGAGGTTGTAGATGAGTTCCTGGATACACTGCCGCACATCGCTATAGCGCATCGCATCCTTGCGCACGAAAGGCGCCAGATAAGTGTCAAACGACGAGAAGGCCTGCGCCCCCGCCCACTCGTTCTGCAAGGTGCCGAGAAAATTCACCATCTGCCCGACGGCGCTCGACAGATGCTTGGGCGGCGTCGCTTCGGTACGCCCAGGCACGCCATTGAAGCCTTCGTGCAGGAGCGTGCGCAAGGACCAGCCGGCGCAGTAGCCGCTGAGCATGTCGAGGTCATGGATATGGATGTCGGCATTGCGATGCGCCTGCCCGATCTCTGGCGGATAGACGTGATTGAGCCAGTAGTTGGCGGTCACCTTGCCGGCGACATTGAGGATGAGGCCGCCGAGGGAGTAGCCCTGATTGGCATTGGCATTGACCCGCCAGTCGCTGCGCTCGAGATATTCATTCATCGCATTGGCGACGTCGACGACGGTGGCGTGATCCTGACGCAGCCGATGATGTTGTTCACGGTAGACGATGTAGGCGCGCGCCGTAGCGAAGTAAGCCGCACGCGCCAGCACCTGCTCGACGATGTCCTGCAAGGCTTCGATATCGGGTATCGAGGGGGCGTGATAGCGGCAGGAGATCACCTCGAGCACGGTCTGCAGCAGATCCTGCGCCCGCTCGCCGGCGAACTCGCCCGTCGCCTGCCCGGCCTTGAGCAAGGCTTTACCGATCTTGGCCGCGTCAAAAGGTGCCAGGGATCCATCACGCTTGCGCACCTGCCGCGGCAGGCTGGTCTCCATGCCATCGAATGCTATCATCGTCATCTCACTATATATTGAATTTGTTTTTTATATTGGCACAACATCTTGTGCGCATACTGTGCAACCTCGCCGATAAAAATAAACTGATCCAGATCAATGGAGGCAGCGACAGTCGTCGCCCGTAGGCGTGACGAGCACGCTGCGCTGCAGTAAGATGACGGCACCGAGAGAGGCTGTGTGGAGGACTTTCGCGCGATGTCACAACCGGATCAGCCCCCCCTGCCGACGGCGCGTCTCTGGCGGCGCTTGGCGGCCGGCGTCTACGATGGACTCCTGCTGGTGGCGGTCAATGCCATCGTCGCCGCTGTCGTCATCGCTCTTCTGACCCCGCCTGAGGCGGCGCGCACGCATACCCTGGTCATCCTGCCGGCGCTGACCCGCTATGGCTTGGTGCTGCCGGCCATCCTCATCGCCAGCGGGCTGTTCTTCGCCTACTTCTGGGTCAGGAGCCAGCAAACCCTGGGCATGCAGACCTGGCATATCCGCCTCGAGCGCTGGGATCAGCAGCGCATCGGCTGGCGCGACGCTGGCGTCCGCTATCTGTGGGCGCTGGCCTGCCTGTTTCCCGCCGGTCTCGGCTACTGGTGGGCCCTGCTCGATCGCCGCGGGCTCAGCCTGCATGACCGTCTGTCACGCACCCGCATCGTCTTCGCGCCACCGCTCAAGCGCCAGCGTCATCCCTGAAAGTGGCGGCATAGATGTCGAAGCGTACGCTCTTGCCGCTGAGGATGTGACTCGGCGCCAGGCCGCCCAGGGTCGGGGCGAGACGCGGACGTTTGACCACGATACGCGCGCCGAGACGACGGGCAGCGGCGAAGAGCGCGTCGGCATCGCTGTCAGCGCCGACCAGATGTTGCAACAGGCTCATCGCCTTGCCGGAGCGCGCCGTCGCGGTGACGTCGGGAAACATGGGATCGAGATAGAGGGTGTCATAATCACCCGGCTGCAAAGATGCCAGCAGAGACTGCGAATCCCCCTCCTGCAAGCGCATCCGTCGCGCCGTCGCCTGCAGATCCGGCGACGCCAATGCCCGCCGCAGACCGTCGGCGAGCAGCAGGGCGACCCAGGGTGAGCGTTCCTGCAGATCGACCGACAGCCCCTGCGAGGCCAGAATCCAGGCGTCAGCACCGAAGCCGGCGGTCAAATCGAGGACGCGCGGCAGGCGCCCCGGACGCACACCACAGGCACGCACCACCAGTTCACCGGCGCCACCGCGTCCGGCCAGACGATGCTGCCAGGCCGCCTGCGCAAAATCGACACGCACGACGCCAGGATGCTGCGCCTCACGGCGGCGCAGGCCAAGGCCCTGAGCATCGAGCCAGAGCACCGTCAGACCATCGACCGGAGCACGCCGCCAATCGCGCTCATCGAGCAGTTCATGACAGACGAGTTGCGGATGACAGGTGAGAAGGTGTTGCCGCAACTGTGGATCGGCGTCAGGCCGGATGAACAGAGGCAACATCAGGCCTGCGCATCCAGACCGAGGACATCGACGCCATGATCAGGCAGACGCTGCACCCCGAGATAGGCCTGCAAGGCCTGGCGGTGACGTGGCGGCAGACCCGCCGGCAGTGACTGCTGCAGCAAGGAGGTACGCGTGATGGCCGCCGGCAGCAGGGTGGTCGTGCTCGATGCCGGCGTTTCGGCACCGGCATCCGCCGCCTGCGACGATGCGGCAGCCGGCGACGGCAGCGGACGCGGCTGCGTCGCCACCGGATAGCTGCTGCCACCCGCGATGATACGCATGTTCAACTCATCCCCCCACCCCTGCGATCACGACCATCCCATGTTCATATATGGTCGCCCCCTCGT
>JAKBFV010000049.1 GCA_021833365.1 Pseudomonadota bacterium
GCGTTATGGCGTTACATCGAGCCGCGTCCTCGCCGAACTGCCGGGGCGGGCCTTGGAGGGACTGCTGCTCGAGCATGCTTTCGACAGCGCGCGTCAGGTGCCGGTCATCCTCGGCGAACACGTCACCGCCGATGCCGGTACCGGCTGTGTGCATACCGCCCCGGCGCATGGCCAGGACGACCATGCCGTCGGCCTGCGCTATGGCTTGCCGGTCGATGATCTCGTTGATGCGCAGGGCTATTTCCGCGCTGACGTCGAGCACTGGGCTGGCCTGCAGGTCTTCGCCGCCAATGCCGCCATCCTCGATCTGCTGCGGCAGCGCCATCATCTTCTCGCCGAGCACCGCCTCGAACACAGCTATCCGCATTGCTGGCGCCATAAAACACCAGTGATCTTTCGTGCCACCGCGCAGTGGTTCATCAGCATGACCCAGGGCGGTTTGCGGCAGGCGGCATTGAATGCCATCGCCACCGTCGCATGGCTGCCGGACTGGGGCCAGGAGCGCATCCGCATGATGGTCGCAGGGCGCCCGGACTGGTGTATCTCGCGGCAGCGTACCTGGGGGGTGCCTTTAGCGCTGTTGGTGCACAAGCAGCAGGGCAGCTTGCATCCGCGCACGCCGCAGCTGGTCGAGGAGGTCGCCAGCGCCATCGCCGCGCGTGGACTCGAGGCCTGGTTCGCCTCACAGCCGCAGGACTGGTTGCCGGCCGCCGAGGCGGACGACTATGAGATGGTGCGTGATACGCTCGACGTCTGGTTCGATTCCGGCGTCACGCACGCCAGCGTACTCGCCCGGCGTGCCGAGCTGGCGCGCCCGGCTGACGTCTATTTGGAAGGCTCCGATCAGCATCGCGGCTGGTTTCAGTCATCCCTGCTGACCGCGGTCGGCATGACCGGCGCGGCGCCCTATCGCTGTGTGCTGACGCACGGCTTCACCGTCGATGGGCAGGGGCGCAAGATGTCGAAGTCGCTCGGCAACGTCGTGCAGCCGCAGAAGGTCATCGACAAGCTCGGGGCCGACGTCCTGCGTCTGTGGGTGGCGAGCACCGACTATCGTGCCGAGATGTCGGTGAGCGATGAGATCCTCAGCCGCACCGCCGACGCCTACCGCCGTATCCGCAACACCCTGCGCTATCTGCTCGCCAATCTGCATGATTTCGATCCGCCGCGCGATGCTTTGGCGGTCACCGACATGCTCGCTCTCGATCGCTGGATTCTCGATCAGGCGGCGCAGGCGCAGGAAGCGATCGTCAGCGCTTATGATGAGTTTCAGTTTCATCAGATCTACCACCGTCTGCACAATTTCTGTGTTGTCGAGCTCAGTGGTTTCTATCTCGACATCATCAAGGATCGTCAGTACACCCTGCCGGCGCGCTCGCACGCACGGCGGTCGGCGCAGACGGCGCAATGGCATATCGCGACGGCGATGGTGCGCTGGATGGCCCCCATCCTCTGCTTCACCGCGGATGAAGTATGGTCGTATCTGCCCGGCGAGCATTCGGCATCGGTGCATCTGCAGACCTGGGCGACGCATCTGACACGTTTGCCGCCCGGCGATGAGGGGCTCTTGAGTGCCGGTTTCTGGGCGCAGATACAGGCGCTGCGTACGGTCGTCAACCGCGAGATCGAAGCGGCGCGGCAGCGTTCCGAGATCGGAGCGACGCTGACCGCGGATGTCGAGCTGCACGTCGATGCCGACTGGCGGCAACGCCTCGAACTCCTCGGTGACGAGCTGCGTTTCGTACTCATCTGTTCGCGTGTGCGCCTGTTCAGCGATGACGTTGGCGTCGCCACCGAACTGCCGGGCGTGCGGGTGAGGGTGGTGGCGCACGGCGGTGGCAAGTGCGTACGCTGCTGGCACTGGTCGGATCATCTCGGCGGCGATGCACAGCATCCGGAGCTGTGTCCGCGTTGTCGTGACAATCTGCAGTTGCCGGGTGAGACACGGAGATGGGTATGATGACGGTTATGAAGACGGGTAGAGCACTCTGGCTGGCGATCGCGGTGTGTGTCATCGCCGTCGATGCGCTCAGCAAGGCATGGATCGTCCGGCATATGGCGCTGTATCAGAGCATCGATCTCATCCCCAATCTTTTGTCCCTGACCTTGCTGCACAATACCGGCGCGGCTTTCAGCCTGCTTTATAGCGCTGGGGGCTGGCAGCGCTGGCTGCTGGCGGCCATCGCCGTGCTGGTCAGTGCCGGCCTGCTCACCTGGATCTGGCGTCTGCGTCCGGGGATGGAGGTGCTGGGGTGGGCGATCAGTCTGGTGCTCGGCGGCGCCATCGGCAATCTTGTCGACCGCCTGCGCCTCGGTTATGTCGTCGATTTCATCCATGTCCATTACGGCGACTGGCATTTTCCGGCCTTCAATGTCGCTGACTCGGCGATCACCGTCGGCGCCGTGCTGATGTTGATCGACATGCTTGTTCTGGAGGGGCGTCGTCATGTCTGAGGCGATCGGCAGCGGCAGCGAAGTGACGCTGCATTTCAGTCTCAGTCTCGCCGATGGCCAGGTCATCGACAGCACGCGCGCACGCGCGCAGGCGCCTGTCCTGGTCGTCGGTGACGGCCAGCTCCTGCCCGGTTTCGAAGCCGTGCTGCTGGGTTTGCGCGCCGGTGACCGGCGCTCCATCATCCTGCCGCCGGAGAGCGCTTTCGGCCCCTGGAACCCTGACAATGTGCAGCGTTTCGATTTGGCGCGTTTCGTCGATCTGCCGACGACGGCGGGGGCGGTGGTGTCCTTCGTCGATCAGGGACGCACGGAACTGCCCGGTGTCGTGCGCGCGGTGATCGGCGATGAGGTCGAGGTCGACTTCAACCATCCTCTGGCCGGGCGTGAGGTGGTGTTCGAGGTCGACATCCTGCGCGTGCGCGCCGCTGACGCCCAGGCGGTGCAGTGGCCGGAGGGAGTGTAATGCGCATTCTGCTCGCCAATCCGCGTGGATTTTGTGCTGGCGTCGATCGCGCCATCGAGATCGTCAATCGCGCCCTCGAGGTCTTCGGTCCGCCCATCTATGTACGCCATGAAGTCGTGCACAATCGCTTCGTCGTCGAGGATCTGCGTCAGCGTGGCGCCATCTTTGTCGATGAATTGGCCGAAGTGCCCGACGATGGCATCGTCATCTTCAGCGCTCACGGTGTCGCGCGTGCGGTGCAGGAGGAGGCGGCGGCGAGGGGGCTGCGTGTCTTCGATGCCACCTGCCCACTGGTGACGAAAGTGCATCTCGAGGTGGCGCGGTATGCCCGCGCCGGCATGGAGAGTCTGCTCATCGGTCATGCCGGCCATCCCGAGGTGGAAGGCACCATGGGCCAGTACGATCGTCGTCATGGCGGCGACATCTATCTCGTCGAAGACACCGAGGACGTCGCACATCTGCAGGTGCGCGATCCTGAGCGTCTCGCCTTCGTCACCCAGACGACGCTGTCGGTCGACGACGCGGCGCAGGTCATTCAGGCGCTGCGGCAGCGCTTTCCAGCGATTTCCGGGCCGCGCAAGGATGACATCTGCTACGCCACCCAGAATCGCCAGGATGCGGTGAGGACGCTGGCACAGCGCTGTGATCTGCTGCTCGTGGTCGGTTCGGTGACGTCCTCGAACAGCAATCGTCTGCGCGAGTTGTCCGAGCGCATGGGGACGCGCGCGTATCTGATCGATGGTGCCGAGGATATTCAGGCGACCTGGCTGCAAGGGGTGGAGCAGGTCGGCGTCACCGCCGGCGCTTCCGCGCCTGAGATCCTGGTGCAGGCGGTGGTGCAGAGGCTGCGTGAACTCGGTGGTGACGTCGTCGAAGAGGTCGAAGGTCGCGCCGAGTCCATCGTCTTCAGCATGCCGCGCGAGTTGCGCGGCGGCAGTGAACGTTCCTGATCAGGCTTTTGGGCGGCGTTGGTCGCCGAAGATGACTTCTTCGACATAACCGCACAGGATGTGGCCGAGCAGGATGTGGCTTTCCTGGATGCGCGGGGTGTGCGTGGCCGGTACGCAGAGGGGGTGATCGACCATCTTCGGCAGGGCGCCGCCGGCGCCGCACAGAGCGACAGTGATCATCTGCATCTGCCGCGCCTCTTCGAC
Organism: Pseudomonadota bacterium; assembly: GCA_021833365.1. Taxonomy (GTDB): domain Bacteria; phylum Pseudomonadota; class Gammaproteobacteria; order Pseudomonadales; family Moraxellaceae; genus JAJZHK01. Next base: position 4,072 of record JAKBFV010000049.1, read on the forward strand.
GGCGGTGATGATGTTGCGCGAATTACCCGACGTCGAGATGCCGATGAAGACATCGCCGGCACGGCCTTGCGCCTGCACCTGGCGGCGGAAGACGTGCTCATAGCCATAGTCGTTGCCGATGGCGGTGAGCATGGAGGTGTCGGTATTGAGGGCGATCGACGGCAGACCGGGACGATCGAAGTCGAAGCGGCTGACGAATTCGGCGGCGATGTGCTGGGCGTCAGCGGCGGAGCCGCCATTGCCGGCGATGAGGATCTTGTGGCCGGCGCGCAGGGACTCGACACAGGCTTGGGCGACGCGCTCGAGCTCGTCGAGCAGGGCGCGGTCGGCGAGTACGGCCTGCTTGACGGCCAGGGAATCTTCGATACAACGGGTGATGTAACTCATGCTGCTCATGCGTCTCTCCTTGTCACGAGGCGCCAGTTTAGCGCAGAGCCGCGCCGGCTCCTAGCGATGCAGGAGGTTGGGGTATGGCGGGGAAGGTCATGGCGGCAGAGGCCGAGGCAAAGTCAGAAAAAGCCTGGGGCGTTTATGTTTTGCTGTGTGCCGCCGATACCCTATATACCGGCATCACCTGTGACCTCTCCGGGCGCTATGACCTGCATCGGCGTGGACGCGGGGCGCGCTATACGCGCATGTATCCGCCACAGGCCATACTGGCGTGGCGGCCCTGTGCCGATCGCGCCGCTGCCAGCCGTCTCGAAGCGGCGGTAAAACGCATGACACGAAAGGAAAAATGGCATTGGATCGAAGAGCATCCCTACCTCTGCGCTATCTCACCGGCGCCTTGAGCCTGTGCTTGAGCGCCTGTGGCGGCGGCACGACGACGGTGGCGACGCCGAGCGCGGCGCCAGCCTTGAGCATCCTGGCCGGGGCGGCGGCGACGCCTGTCGGTCATCTCGATGGTGCTGCGGCGAGCGCACAGTTCAATGGTGCGCAGGGTCTGGTCAGCGACAGTGGCGGCAATGTCTGGGTTCTCGATGACGCCACCGTGGTACGCCGCATCAGCGCGCAGGGGCAGGTGACGACGCCACTCGGCAGTGCCGGGGTCTATGGCAGCAGCGATGGTCTGGGGACGGCGGCCAGCTTCAACGCCCCGCGTGCCATCGCCATCGATCAGGCCGGCAACCTCTATGTCAGCGACACCGGCAACCAGACCATCCGCAAGATCAGCCCATCCTTGCAGGTGACGACGCTCGCCGGTACGGCGGGCAGCCTCGGCAGCAGCGATGGTAGTGGCAGCGCGGCGAGCTTTGATGGCCCCTGGGGCATCGCCGTCGACAGCGGCGGCAACGTCTATGTCAGCGACAGCCTCAACCATACCGTGCGCAAGATCACGCCAGCCGGCGTCGTCACCACTCTGGCGGGCAGCGCCGGTGTCGCAGGTTATAGCGATGGTACGGGGGCGTTGGCGCGCTTCGATGGACCACAAGGTCTGTGCATCGACACCGCCGGCAATCTCTATGTCGCCGACACCTTCAATCAGGTGGTGCGCAAAGTAAGTCCGGCCGGTGTGGTGACGACCCTGGCGGGCACGGCGGGTGTGACGGGTAGTGTCGATGGCGTCGCGGCGACGGCGCTGTTCGATCAACCGACCGACATCGCCGTCGACACCAGCGGCAATGTCTGGGTCTATGACGCCGCCGATCAGCATCTGCGCCGTATCCATGCCGGCCAGGTGACGACCGTGCTCGCCGCCGGCAGCCCGACGCAGGGGGTGGCCTGGACACAGCTCGCCGCCGTGCAGGGGCTGGCGATGCTCGCCCCCGGACAACTGCTGTTGAGCGAGGATGCCGGGGTGGCGGTGCTCAGCGGCTGGACGCCGTAAGCCGCCAGCCCTGCGCATCCTCTATGGCGAGGTCCTGTTCCTGCAGGTGTAGCAGATGGGCCTGCAAAGAGAGGGCGGCGAGGGCGTGCAAATGGATGGGGACGTCGTCATAGACGCAGGCCAGCAGGGTGGCGAGGTCGCGGCTCTGCGGCTGCAGCTGGGCCAGGACCTTGTCGGCACGGGCGCGGCGGTGCGCCAGGGTGGCGCTGATCATGCCCTGGGCATCCTGCATGGGCGCGCCGTGACCGGGCAACAGGCGCTCGATGGGCCAGTGCGACAGGCGCTCGAGCGAGGCCATATAGCGCCCCATATGACCATAGGGCGGGATGATGACGACGGTCGAGCCGGTGATCAGGTGGTCGCCGGTGAGCAGGTCGCCGCCGGCTTCCCACCAGAAGCAGCAGTGATTGTCGACATGGCCGGGTGTGTGCACGACGCGCAGGGCGCCGCCGTCGCTCATCAGCAGCTGGCCCTCATGCAGGGGCTGCAGGGGTAGATCCTGCACTTGCAGGCTGTCCTTGCGATCAGCGGCCATGGCGTAGATCGGCGCTCCGGTGCGGGCGTGCAGGGCACGCGCTGCCGGCGCATGATCGCGGTGCAGATGGGTGAGGACGATGCCGCAGAGGCGGGCATCGAGGGCGGCGATAGCGTGCAGCAGTCGGTCACATTGATCGGGTAGGTCGGGACCGGGGTCGACGATCAGGAGTTCGTCCCGACCGATGAAATAGGACTGTGTGCCAGCGCCGGTCATGAAGCTCGGATTATGGGCGCGCAGGGTGTGCAGTTTGGGCCCCAGGCATTGCAGATCAGCGTCAGCCGGCATGGCAAGCCTCGGGCGCGGCGCGCAGGGGTAGACGTTGGCCAGCGCGGGCGCGCAGCTGTCCACAGCCGCCGGCGACGTCCTGACCGGCGCTTTGCCGCACCTTGGTGAGGATGCCGTGGCCTTGCAGTCGCGCGACCATGGCGGCGATGCGCTCGCTGCTCGGGCGGCGGAAGTCGGCATGGGTGGGGCCGTCGCTGTCCAGACTGTTGTAGGGGATGAGGTTGAGGATGGCGTATTTGCCGTGTAACAAGTGGGCCAAGGCGGCGATCTCGTCGTCGCCATCGTTGACGCCGGCGAGCAGGGTCCACTGCAGCTGGATGGGATAAGCGACCTGGCGGGCGTAAGTCTCGGCAGCGGCGACGAGGTCAGCAGGGGCGATCCGGGGTGCCCGTGGCAGGAGTTCGGCGCGCAGGTCGGCGCGGGTGGTGTGTAAGGAGAGAGCGAGCGCCGGTTTGACGCGCATCTGTGGCAGACGCGCGAAGACGCGTTCATCGCCGACCGTCGACAAGACCAGATTCTTATGCGCGATGTCGCCGAACTCTCCCAGCAGTTCGATGCTCGCGATGACCTCATCGAGGTTGTGCGCAGGTTCGCCCATGCCCATGAAGACGACCTTGCGGATGGTTTTTTCCTGGCGCGCGAGCACCACCTGGGCGACCATCTCCAGACTGCTCAACTGGCGCAGCAGACCGCTGCGGCCGGTCATGCAGAAGCGGCAGCCGACGGCGCAGCCGACCTGGCTGGAGATGCACAGGCCATCGCGGAGCAAGAGGACGCTCTCGATCAGCTGTTCGTCGCGCAGCGCCAGCAGCCAGCGGCGTGAGCCGTCCGCGGCGGGATGTTCGGAACGTCGCTGCAGCACCTGCGCCAGTTCATCGGCGAGCGTCGGCAGGGCCTGGCGCAGGCGCAGGGGGAAGGCATGCGCTCCCGGTTGCCGGCGTGTGCCGCGATCGAGGGGCTGAGCCTGCAGCCAGGCGCGGATGATGGCGTCGCGATGCACTGGCCGCGCGCCGAGGTCCTGCAGTCTTTGGTGCAGGCTGTCGAGGGTCAGGGTCATGAGCCCGCCACCTGGCGCTGCTGCCACAGCGCGCGCGTCTCGGCGCGCAGCCCGTGTTTGATTTCGGTGTAGGTGGCGCGGTGGCGCTGCGCCAGTTGTTCGGCGAATTCGAGGCTGTGATGAAAGAGGCGATCGGCCGGGTGAATACGGTCGACCAGCTGCTGGCGCAGGGCCTCACCGCCGAGACAGGCGTGTGCGGTCAGCGCCATCTCCCAGACGGCGCGCGCTGGCGCTGTCTGGCGCAGCACGGCGAGCATGGCCGGGGTGTAGGGCATCTTCAGCTTGAGCTGGGAGAGACAGAGGCGGGCGCGATCTTCACGCATGAGACGGAAGTCGCAGGCGAAGGCGAGCACGGCGCCAGCGGCATAGCAGTCACCGTGCAGGCAGGCGATGGTCGGTAGATTGCACAGCGACAGACGTAGCAGCAGTCCATCGAGGGTGGTAATGAAGCGGCGATGCGACTCTTCATCCTGGGTCATCAGCCAGGGCAGATCGATGCCATTGCACCAAGTGTGTGGATGGTCGCCATGCACGATGAGGGCGGCGTTGTCGTTGCCGGCCTCGACCGTATCGAGGGCGAGATCGAGGGCGGCGAGGTCGTCGTCGTCGAGGCTGGCGGCGCTCTCGCTGGTATTGAGGCGCAGTATCCAGACCGGGCCTTGCCGGCTGAGGCTGATTTGCTTCATAGTCGCCCGTCGATGTGTGTTCTTTGGCCTCCAGTTTAGGGGCTGAAGGCGCGCCTGTGAATGCTGATCTGGAGTTCTCTCATGCTGGTTCTGCTGTCTCCTGCGAAAAGCCTCGCTATGCAAGCCCGGACGGATGACCCGCCAGCGACCGAAGCACGCGCCCTGGCGGCGAGCGCTCGCTTGATCGAGGTCTTGCGCACCCTGAGCGCGGCGCAGCTGGCCGAGCGTATGACCTTGAGTGCAGCCCTCGCTACGCTCAATCAGGAGCGCTATGCCGCTTGGCGGCTGGTGCCGGATGAAGGCGCGGTGCGTGTCGCCGCCCTGGCTTTTGCGGGCGACGTCTATGAAGGGCTGCGCGCGCAAGACTGGGATGCGGCGCTATGGGCGCGGGCGCAGACGCATCTGCGCCTGCTCTCCGGTCTTTATGGTGTGCTGCGGCCACAGGATGCCGTGCAGGCCTATCGCCTGGAGATGGGCACGCGCTTGTCGGTCGCCGGTGCCAGGGATCTCTATGCCTTCTGGCGCGACACCATCAGCACCCTGCTGCACGACGATCTGGCACTTTCGGGAGGTCCGCTGGTCAACCTGGCTTCGCAGGAATACTTCAAGGCGGTCGATGTCGCCGCCCTGGCGGTGCCGGTCATCGCGCCGCGCTTTCTCGACGCGCGTGGTGAGGGGCCTTACCGCATCGTCAGTTTTTATGCCAAGCGTGCGCGTGGCCGTATGGCTGATTGGATCCTGCGCCAGGCCCCGCGTCAGGGCGAGGATCTCTACGACTTCGCCGTCGATGGCTATCGTTATGACACCAGTCTGTCGCGTCCGCAGTCGCCGTGCTTCGTGCGTCGTCTGGCGGCCGATATGGAAGATTGAGATGGGTGTCCTGGCCATTTTGCGCACTGCCGACGGAAGAGGCTGAAAATCTGTTAAAATAGCCGCCTCGCATTGACAATAGCAGAGGTCAGTTTATGAGCGACGCCGCCACCTTGAAGGCCCTCTCAGAGGATCATTTCGGACGCTGGAAACATCGCGAAGCCCTGGCGGAATCGATGATTCCGGTGATCGGCAAGCTCTATCGCGAGCGCAATGTCGTCGTCGTCGTCTATGGCCGCAGCCTGGTCAATCAGTCGGTCATCCAGATCCTCAAGCATCATCGCCGTGTGCGCATGATCGCCGGTGACCTGTCGGCGGTCGACACCTATCCGCTGCTGATGGCGATGCAGGAGCTCGATCTCGGTCCCTGCCGCATCGATATCGGCAAGCTCGCCGTGCAGTATCGTGAAGCTGGGGATCTGAGCCCTCTCGATTTTCTGCGCCGTGAACTCGCCGCCAGCCTCGGTGGTGCGCGTGTCGGCCGGCCCACGGACGTCGTTCTCTATGGCTTTGGTCGTATCGGCCGCATGCTGACCCGTCTGATCATCGAGAAGGCCGGTGGCGGTGAGGGTTTGCGTATCCGTGCCGTGGTGGTGCGCAAAAGCTCGGAGGGCGATCTGCAAAAGCGCGCTTCCCTGCTGCGTCGCGATTCCGTGCATGGCGCTTTCGAGGGCACCATCGCCGTCGATGAAGAAAATGAGGCGATCATCGCCAATGGCAATTACATCAAGGTCATCTACGCCAATCAGCCGGAAGACATCGACTACACCGCTTATGGCATCCATGACGCCATCCTCATCGACAACACCGGCAAGCTCAAGGATCGCGATGGCCTCGGCCGCCATCTGAACCGTCCGGGTATCGCCCGGGTCATGCTGACGGCGCCCGCCAAGGGCGACATCAAGAACATCGTCTTCGGTGTCAATGAGGGCGAGGTGACCGCCGATGACAAGATCCTGTCGGCGGCTTCCTGTACGACCAATGCCATCACGCCGGTGCTCAAGGTCATCCATGACCGCTTCGGTATCGTCAGTGGCCACGTCGAGACCGTGCACAGCTTCACCAACGACCAGAACCTCATCGACAACTACCACAAGTCGGATCGTCGCGGCCGTTCAGCGGTGCTCAATATGGTGATCACCGAGACCGGCGCCGCCAAGGCGGTGGCCAAGGCCCTGCCAGAGCTGGCCGGCAAGCTGACCGGTAACTCCATCCGCGTGCCGACGCCGAACGTCTCTCTGGCCATCCTCAATCTCGCTCTGCCGCGGGAAGTCAGCCGTGATGAGATCAACGAGTTCATGCGCGATGTGGCGCTCACCTCGCGTTTCCAGCGTCAGATCGACTACACCAACTCGACCGAGGTGGTCTCCACCGACTTCATCGGTTCGCGTGCCGCCGGTGTGTTCGATGCGCAGGCGACCATCGTCAATGGCCACCATGTGACCATGTACGTCTGGTATGACAATGAAGTCGGCTACAGCTGCCAGGTCGTGCGCATCGTCGAGGACCTCGCTGGCATCAGCTATCCCACCTATCCCGCCTGAGCCGGTACGTCCGGGGAGCTCGATGCTGCCCCGGACGGTCTACACTCATCGCTGCGCAGTTCTTCGGCGCCTTCATGACCTGCGATTTTTGTGCTGGCCAGCCAAGTGGTGGGCACGGTTTCTCAGCGGGTCATCAATCTTGAGCGATGTCGCCATGATGGGCACATGACTACCTAGTATTACCAAGTGATCATACTAGGTTTTTTTGTCACCGAGTCCAGTGACGGTGTTGCCATCTCTTGACCTGCGGTTCGGCGCTGACGCCCAGCGAAGCGGGCATGGTCAATGCCGAGAACCTTGGCAAGTACAGCGATCGGCTAACACTGCCACCCGCCGCTCAAAAAGCGACGAGAGGCCCGGTGTAGCTCTGTCCAGCGACGCTCAGTGAACTGCCCTCGATGACGCTGGCCAAGGTGCGACCAAAGAAGAAGGGCAGGCCGAGCACCAGGGTCTGGTCATTCGGTCCGGGTGCTACCAGGTCATCAAAAGCGGCATAGTTGGCGTTCTGAAAAAGACTGCTGGCGTTGGCCAGGGTGACCGGGACGGTGGCCGTGACATTGTTGTAGCTGGTGGCGGTGACCGTCGCATTCAGCGTCGTGGTCGGGCAACTGAAGCCGGTGCCGGCGCTGTTGCTGGCGCAGGCGGGCAGCAGCGAGTAAGTCTGGCCGAGCTCATAGACGCTGGTGCCGCTGTCGGTGTAGGCGGTGCTGAAAAAGCCATTGCTGTTGCCATTGCTGGTGCCGATGCCGGTGGCGCTGGCCGAGGACAGCTGGCCCATCGCAGGATCGAGGGTGAGGACGTGGGCGGCGCTGCTCAGGGTATTGTTGGCCTGGGTGTTGACGCCAAGCAGCATCTGGCCAGTGACGCTGCTGGCGCCGGTGGGCTGGATGCCGGGCAGGGAGATGAGTACGCCATTGTTGTCCTGCGCCAGCAGGGAGACTGGATTGCTGACCTGCTGTACCGGCACCGACGTCGGCGTCACGCAGGCGGTGTTGGTGCAGTCGTAGTAGGGATTGGGCGTGCAGCCGTTCGGACCGCAGTCCTCAGCGAAGACGCCGATGCCGAGGATGCCGTTGGCCTGCAGGCCGTTGAGATTGTTCTCGGCGGTGTTGTTGATGCTGTTGTTGCTGCAGCTTTGTGGAACCCATGCGGTATTGACGCCGATGACCTGCACCGGGACGCTGCTGGCGGTCTCGCCGCCGAGGCGGACATCAGCGGTGTTGACGCTGCCCCAGCTGTAGCCGTCAGCGAACTGCGTGCATTCGTAGAGGGCATAGGTGCCATCATTGACCGCCGGCAGGTTGAGGTTGAGCTCACCTTGCGCCTGTGCGCTCAGCAGGCGCAGGCCGACCGAGCCGGTATCGACGAGGACGTGATCGATGGTCTGGCAGGCTGAGGTGCCAGGTATGCAGACCTGCACGCTGGTGAACAGGCCATCGATATAGACGGGATAGTTGCCATTCTGCTGGATCAGGCTGGGGACGCCGCCGTCGACCACGACATTCATGACATTGCTGCCGGTCGCACTCGAGGTCGAGCCGACGCTGTTGCTGACCAGTATGGTGCTACCCGGGGTGACGCCACTGCCACCGCAGGCGCTCAGCAACCAGGGCAGGCTCAGTCCCACCCACATCATCAGGGTCAAACGCATGGTCAGGGCTCTCAAGGTTGGCTCAGAATGTTCATCGGCAGGGCCTGTGGCCACTGTCCGGGCAGATAGGCGGCACCGCGGAACTGACGCAGATAGACGCGCGAGTGCAGGACCAGATCGCTCGTCTGCAGATCGAAACGGTGGTGGTCAGGGTGGTGGCGTGGTGCCGCTTGTACCAGCTCATGGGCATAGCTGCCGAGGGCGCTGTTCAGCGGCAGGGGCGCCTGGCCCTCCCAGGTGAGGGCGAAGATATGGCCTTGTGCATCGGCAAACTCGCGCACGCGCGTGCCCTCGCGCGTCTGGTACTCATGGCGGCTGTAGAGGGCGTGTGGTGTGACACGGATGGTGCTGCCGGCGGCGCTGCGGCTGTAAGGCAGGCGCGCGACATCATCGCCGAGGGTGGCGTGTGCCGCCAGGCTGACGAGGGCGAGGCTGGCGAGGAGCAAGGTCTTCATGGCTGACTTCCTGAACGTTGCTGCAGTTCTTTTTGCAAGGCGGCGATACGCGCCTTTTGCGCGCTGATAAGGGCGGTGGAGTCGGCGATCTCGGCATCGAGATCATGCTGACGTGAGCGCAGATCGGACTGTTCGGCGCGGGCGCGATCGACGGCTTCTCCGACCAGGGCATTCATGGGCGCCGCCGGTGCTGCGGGTGTCTGTGCTGGCGTCGGCAAGGCTGCTGGCGGTGCTGGTCGGTGCATCGGCTGATGAACGGTGACGACATGCGCCGCCTGAGGGTGGCTGGTATGGCGGCTGATGAGCAATAGGGTGAGCGCGACCAGAACGATCAGTGCCCCGATGAAGGTCTTGAAATATCGCATTGTATCCTCGTCACGCCAGATCAAGCCAAGCTTGCTGCTCTACCTTGTCTCGGCACCACGCAGTGGCGCTCCGGTGTCGCCAGCAGCGGCTACTGTGGTAGGGCAGTATACCGCTGTCAGGTTTTTGTGCGTAGATCCGCTGACGCTGTGCTGTATGATATTTGCGGTACGCGTGCCATCATCTGCGCGCTGTGACTATTTATAATCGCGACTCATCATCGTGAAGCTGTGCGCGCTGGCGCACCTAAGGGAATGAAAACATGGCATCGGTACACGCGGATGTGATCTATTTTTTGCGCACCCAGGCGTTGCGCCTGCTCGTCTATGTCATGCCGGTGGTCGTACCGGTGGCCCTGTGGGAGGGGTGGGCGCTCGCTCACACTCCGGCCTGGTCCTCGACGCAGGCGCGGGTGCTCCTGCCCAGCCTCATCGGTAGTCTGCTGTATACGGGCCTCGCCGTCGGTGCCATCGACGCTCTCGGACGCGAGGAAAAGCCGCGTTTGGCGGTGCTGTGGGCGACTGCACTGCATCGCGGGCCCTATCTGTTTGCCGTGCAGGTGCTCATGGGCCTGGCATGTTTTGGGGCGGCACTGCCCCTCATCGTGCCGGGCTTCTACGTCGCTGGTCGCCTGCTCCTGGTGCAGGTCGATGCGCCCCTGTCACAAGCCGGTGTCAGAGAGATGTTGCGCACCAGCTGGCAACGCTCGCGTGGGCACGCCTGGGAGCTGATCTTAGGATATCTGATGTGGATGCTTTTGCCGCTCGTCGTCGGGGTCGCGACACAAAGACTCATCCAGCACAGTGTATCAACGCCTACGACGCTGACCTGGCTACTGTACAGTCTCAGCTATGCGCTGTCGTCAGCGCTCAATCTGCCGGCCTGGATCTTTCTCTATCGCCAGCGCAGCCTCCTCGAGGCGCCGCCTGTTTGAGACACCGGCATGCGTGTCCTCTATGCGGAAGATGATGACGATCTCGCCTTCGCGCTCGGCCTGATGCTCGACAAACTCGGCTACAAGGCCGATCACGCGCGTGATGGCGTCAGCGCTGATCAGCTGCTGCAGGTGCAGAACTATGATCTGCTCATCCTCGATCTCGGTTTACCCCGTCTCGATGGTCTCGAGGTCTTGCGCCGCCTGCGCGCGCGTGGTCAGCAGCTCGCCGTCCTCGTGCTCACCGCGCGCGACGGTGTCGAGGCGCGCGTATGCGGCCTCGATGCCGGCGCCGATGACTATCTGGTCAAACCCTTTGCCATGCTCGAGCTCGGTGCCCGCCTACGCGCCCTGCTGCGCCGCGGTACGGGCGGTAGCGCGGTCTTGCAGCATGGCAGCCTGCATCTCGATACGGCGGCGCGCAGCGTCCACGTTGCTGGCGAGGAACTGGCCTTGACCCGGCGCGAACTGGCGTTGCTCGAACTGCTTTTGCAGCGTGTCGGCAAGGTGGTGGGCAAAAGAGAGCTGGTCGAGCGTTTCAGCGACTGGGACAACGCCCTCGGCGACAATGCCATCGAAGTGGCGATCTTTCGGCTGCGCCGCAAACTGCAAGCGGCTGGTATCGTCATCAGCACGGTGCGCTCGCAGGGCTATCGCATGGAAGAGCTCTAAATGCCCGTCCAGCCCTCGATACGCCGCAGCCTGCGCCTGTGGCTACTGCCGTCCCTGCTCGGCCTGCTTCTGCTGTCGGCGGTGAGCGCCTATTATCGCGCCGTCGACATCTCGAACACCGTCTATGATCGCGCTCTTTATGATGGTGTCCTGACCCTGGCCATCCTCGTCCATGTCGAGCAGGGGCGGGTGCGTGTCGACATGCCACCGATAGCGCAGCGCATGCTCGAGGTCGATCCCCTCGATACCATCTATTTCACCGTCAAGGACGAGCACGGCCACACCCTGCAGGGCGATGCGCAACTGCCAGTCATCGTGCCGCGCGCAAGCGCGCGCACGACGCCGATCTTTTATGACGCCAGGATCGATGAGCAGCCGGTGCGTGTCGCCTGCGCGCGTGTCTATGCCGCCGGGCAGGCGCCAGCGGTCCTGGTGGCGGTGGCCGAGACCTTGAAGAAGCGCCGGCAGATGCAGCAGAGCATCCTGCGCGAGAGCATCGCGCCGCAGATCTTGTTTCTGCTCCTCGCCATGAGCCTGCTGTGGTGGTCGGTGCGCCGTGCCCTGCACCCTCTCGACAGCCTGTCGGCCATCGTCGATCGCCGCCCCGCTTTCGATTTCACCGCCCTCGATCTTGGGCGCATGCCGGTCGAGATCCAGCCGCTGGGACGAGCTTTCAATGGCCTGATGCAACGCTATGCCGCGAGTTTTTCCCTGCATCAGCGCTTCACCGCCAATGCCGCGCATCAGCTGCGCACACCGGTGGCGGGGATGCGGGCGATGATCGAAGCGCAGATGATGGGACGACCGGAAGCGGACTGGTCGCCGCTGCTGCGGCGTCTGCATCAGTCGACTCTGCGCCTGTCGCGTCTGGTGCAGCAACTGCTGCTCCTGGCGCGCGCCGAGCCCGGCAATGCCCGCCAGCTGCAAAGCATCGATCTGGCGCAGTTGTTCGGCGACATCATCGCCGACATGCAGCGCGCCGGCGCGACCGAGCGCCTGCATTGGCGCTACCAGTCCGTGCAGGTGCAGGGCGACGCCGCCATGCTCGGCGAGATGCTGCGCAATCTGCTCGACAACGCTTTGCGCTACAGCGATGCGGCGACAGCCGTCGCGGTCGATCTCTATGAGGAGCATGGCCAGGCGGTGCTGTGCATCGAAGATCAAGGACCGGGTATCCCCGATGCCGAGAGGCAGCGCGTCTTTGAGCGCTTCTATCGCGGCGAGCAGGTGGGGGGGGAAGGTACCGGGCTCGGTCTGGCCATCGTCAAGGAGATCGCCGACGCGCACGCCATCGCCATCCATCTCGCTACGCCGAGTGGCAAGACCGGGACGCGCTTCATCTTGCGCTGGCCTCAGTCCTCAGGGTCGTCGGAGGGTGGCGTGGCGATACGATAATCCGCCGCTGCCCAGTGACCGAGGTCGATGAGGCGGCAACGCTCGCTGCAGAAGGGACGGTGCGGATTGTCCTGCCAGCGTACGCTGGTGCGGCAGCGCGGACAGGCGAGGAGCAGCGGCGGTTCCCGTGTTTCAGCAGACATGTGCGGCGGCCTCGAGATAGCCCTGATGCAAGGCCAGCAGCTGTTGGTGCAGATGAGTCGGACTGCCATCGTTGAGCACGATGTCATCGGCAGCGGCGCTGCGCTGCTGGCGACTCCACTGACTGGCGATGATGGCCTGCACCTGTGTGGCGTCGCCACCGTCGCGCGCCAGGGTGCGTTCGAGCTGCAGCGACTCAGGGGCATCGATGAGCAGGGTATGCTGGCAGAGCGCCGCTTGACCGCTTTCGAAGAGGAGGGGGGAGACGAGCACGGCATAGGCGCTGCTGCTCGCCGAAAGCGCGCTGATCAGACATGCGCGGATGCGCGGGTGCAGCAAAGCTTCCAGCCAGTGGCGATGTGCGGCGTCGGCGAAGATGATGTCGCGCAGGCGCCGGCGCTGCAAGCCGCCCTGCGCATCAAGGAGATCGCTACCAAAGCGCGCGACGATGGCAGCGAGAGCCGGTGAACCAGCGGCGACGACCTGACGGGCACAGAGATCAGCATCGACGATGTCGATACCGAGCTCGGCCAGGTAGGCGCTGGCCAGGGACTTGCCGCTACCGATGCCGCCGGTCAGGCCGAGGACCCACTTAGCCATGGCCGTAAAGGAAGAACATGAGCGGATGGCGCTCGATCATAAACAGATAGCCGGCGATGGCCAGATAAGGCCCGAAAGGGAAGGCCAGGCTCTGGCGGCGCATGAATAGATAGATGAGGCCGGCGATGGCACCGCTCAGCGAAGCGAGCAGGATGATGAGGGGCAGGGCTTGCCAGCCCATCCAGGCGCCGAGAGCGGCGAGCAGCTTGAAGTCGCCATAGCCCATCCCTTCCTTGCCGGTGCTCAGGCGAAACAGCCAGTAGACCGACCACAGCAGCAGATAGCCGAGGGCGGCGCCGAGGATGGCATCGCTGGCGCTGACGTAGAGGTGCTGGCTGTTGAGCAGGAGGCCGAGCCAGAGCAGGGGCAGGGTGAGATCATCAGGCAGCAGCTGCCGGTCGAAGTCGATGATGGCGCAGGCGATGAGCGTCCACACCAGCAGCAGAGCGCAAGCGGTCGGCCAGCCCAGGCCCATTTCCATGACCGTCACCAAGGAGAGCATGGCGGTGCCGAATTCGACCAGGGGATAGCGCGCCGAGATGAGTTGGCGGCAGTGGGCACAGCGTCCGCGCAGGGCCAGCCAGCTCAGTAGGGGGATATTTTCGTGCCAGCGTATGGGTTCCTGGCAGTGTGGGCAGTGCGAGGCTGGCAGGCAGAGATTGAACACGGCATCGCTGCTACTGCCGGCGGCATTCTGTTCGAGCAGGGCGCGGCAATCGTCCTGCCAGCGCTTCTCCAGCATCAGCGGCAGGCGATAGGCGACGACGTTGAGAAAGCTGCCGACACACAGGCCGGCGATCCAGGCGTAGATGCCCCAGATGACCGGGTTGTCAAAAAAACCGTGCATCAGACCACCGAACCCATCTGGAAGATCGGCAGATACATGGCGATGATGAGACCGCCGACCAGGACGCCGAGCACCGCCATGATCAAAGGCTCCATCAGGGCGGTGAGGCCGTCGACCATGTTGTCGACCTCGGCCTCATAGTAGGAAGCGACCTTGTCGAGCATGTCATCGAGTTTGCCGGACTCCTCGCCGATCGAGACCATCTGCAGGGCCATGGCCGGGAAAAGGTTGGTCAGGCGCATCGAAAAGGCGAGCTGCTGGCCGGTGGCGACGTCGTCACGCACGCGCAGGATGGCGTCGCGGTAGAGGGTGTTGCCAGAGGCGCCGGCACAGGACTCGAGGGCCTCGATCAGGGGCACGCCGGCGGCGAAGGTGGTGGCGAGGGTGCGGCAGTAGCGCGCCACCACGGCCATGAAGGTGAGTTTGCCGACGATGGGCAGCTTGAGGACGAGGCGGTCGAGCAGGGCGACGAAGGTCGTCGAGCGCTTCTTCAGTTCGATCAGACCGGCGATGACCGCCGCGACGACGATGCCGACGAAGACGCCATCCTTCTGCAGATAGTCGGAGAGATGGATGACCATCTCGGTGAAGGCGGGCAGACGCGCGCCGAAGCCATTGAAGAGTTTTTCGAAGGTGGGCACCACCTTGACCAGCAGGATGACCGAGACGATGACGGCGACGATGATGACGGCGGTCGGATAGCGCAGGGCCTTCTTGATCTTGGCCTTGAGCAGCTCGCTCTTTTCCTTGTAGGTGGCGATGCGGTCGAGCATGGTCTCGAGGGCGCCGGACTGCTCGCCAGAGGCGACCAGGCTGACGAAGAGGTCATCGAAGAGCAGGGGATATTTTTTCAGCGCCCCGGCGAAGTTTTCGCCGCCTTCGACCTCGGCCTTGATGCCGAGCACCACCTCGCGCATGGAAGGATTGTCGAGGCCATCGGCGACGATTTCAAAGGATTGCACCAAAGGCACACCGGCTTTCATCATGGTGGCGAGCTGGCGCACGAAGATGGCCACCTCCATCGGCGCGATCTTCTTCTTGCCGCTGAGGAAAGGGATGTTGATCGGCTCCGATTTCTTGCTCACGCGATCGGCGTTGATGCCTTGTTTGCGCAGTTGCGCCTTGACCAGGGCAGCGCTGCGCCCGGGCAGCACACCGCTGACCTTGACGCCGCGGCGATCGATGCCGGAGTAGCTGTAGTTCTTGATCGTATTGGTATCTTCAGCCATGGTCGCTCACATCAGTCCGTGGTCACCCGCAGTACCTCATGCAGGCTGGTCACCCCCGCCATGGCCTTTTTCAGGCCGGATCGGCGCAGGTCGTCAAATCCTTCTTTTCTTGCCTGGTCGGCGATCAGAATCGAATTACCTTCTTCCATGATAATTCGTTGTATCGCAGGTGTCACTTTCATCACTTCATAGATGCCGACACGTCCTTTATAGCCGTCTTTGCATTTCGAGCAAGAGCCAGGTTCATAAAGCTGGAAGCCCTTGGCAATATCCTCCTCTCGAAACCCGACCTGACGCAGGGATTCGATCGGCACCTGCTGCGGTTTACGGCACTCCGGACACAGACGACGGGCCAGGCGCTGCGCGATCACCAGATTGACCGAGGTGGCGACGTTGAAGGACGGAACACCCATATTGCGCAGACGTGTCAAAGTCTCCGGCGCTGAGTTGGTGTGCAGGGTGGAGAGCACCAGATGCCCGGTCTGCGCCGCCTTGACGGCGATTTCAGCGGTTTCCAGATCGCGGATTTCACCGACCATGATGACGTCGGGATCCTGGCGCAGAAAGGATTTCAGGGCCGAGGCGAAGGTCAGGCCGACCTTGTTGTCGACGTTGACCTGATTGACACCCTCGAGATTGATTTCCACCGGATCTTCCGCCGTGGAGATGTTGGTGTCGGGCTGATTGAGGATGTTGATCCCGGTATACAGCGACACGGTTTTACCGGAACCGGTCGGACCGGTGATGAGGAGCAGGCCCTGTGGTTTTTCCAGGGCTTCGAGATAGAGGGCCTTCTGATCGGGTTCATAGCCGAGGGCGTCGATGCCGAGCTTGGCGCTGGAGGAGTCGAGAATACGCAGCACCAGTTTCTCACCGTAGAGTGTCGGCAGGGAACTGACGCGAAAATCGATGCTGTGGCCACCGCGCAGCTTGAGCTTGATGCGGCCATCCTGCGGCAGGCGACGTTCAGCGATGTTGAGCTTGGACATCACCTTCAGGCGCGAGGACAGATTTTTCGACAGCTGCACCGGCGGACGGGCGATCTCGCGCAGGACGCCATCGATGCGAAAGCGCACGCGGTAGGTCTTCTCGTAAGGCTCGAAGTGCAGATCGGAGGCGCCGGCAGCGACGGCATCGAGGAGCATTTTCTGGATGAAGCGCACCACCGGCGCGTCGTCTTCGGCAGCGCGCGTCGCCTCTTCCTCGCCGCCCTCTTCCTCTCCACCTGCTTCAAACTCGATGTCGCCATAGCTGTCATCGGCGCCATCGCCGATCAGACTGCTCATGCTCTTGAACAGCGTATCGAGGGTCGCCTGCAGCTTGTCTTCTTCGACCAGGATGGAGACCGGATTGAGCTGGGTGGTGAAGGCGATGTCGCGCAAGGCCGCCTGATCGGTGGGGTCGGTGAGCGCGATGAAGACGCGCCGTCCACGCTGATAGATCGGCAGGCAACCGTGCTTGCGCGCCAGTTTCTCTTCGATGAGATTCTTTGGGATCTGACTGAGATCGAGCGCCGACAAGTCAAAGACAGGATCGCCAAACTCAGCCGAAGCGGCGCGCGCGATCTCCATCGGTTTGGCCAGACCCTTGCCGACGAGATAAGCGGTCAGTCGCACCTGTTCGCGCGACGCCGCCGCGACAGCATCGTTGGCGACGTTCTCGCTGATGACATTCTCGATCACGAGCCGCCGCGCCAAGCCGGTCATGACACTGGTGGGAGCAGCCATGCAGGAAAAAACCTTTCAGTCAAAAATTCTATCGATTAAATTTACTCCAGCCAGCCACTACAAGCATAGTGCTATGGGAAAAACAGTGCATTTTGATGTCCTTATGTACAAAAAGCATACAGGGGCG
>JAKBFV010000050.1 GCA_021833365.1 Pseudomonadota bacterium
CGAAGTGATTTTTTCGGCATAGGACGATCATCTCGCGGGGCCGTGCCGACACAGAAGGGAGTCGTTACCAGGCTTCCTGAGCCTCGGCGGGTGACAGGATGCGCTGCGCAACCCTCCTACAAGCGGAGCTGTCGCGCAGCATGGTGCCTGGGGCGATGCTTTGGGGTCTTTCATTATTTCAATGATAGTTGTATAGTTGCAGAATGGAAAAGAAAACTGCGGTCCTCCTGTTTGCATCGCTGGCCTCCGGTGTGCGCCTCGATGTCTATCGCCTGCTGGTGCGTCAGGGGATGGACGGTATGGTCGCCGGTGAGATCGCCACCCGCCTGGCGCTGCCGCCGACCCAGTTGTCTTTTCATCTCAAGGCATTGACCCAGGCTGGTATGCTGACGGTGACGCCGGAGGGGCGGTTCTTGCGCTATCGCGCCGATCTCGCCTTGATGTTCGAGCTGATCGCCTACCTGACGGCGGAGTGCTGCGGCGGTCAACCGCAACAGTGTGCCGATCTGTGCGCCGCCGCCGGCTCTTCCCTGTTGACCCTAGCGAAGACGACTGAATGATGAATGTCCTGTTCCTGTGTACCGGCAACTCCTGCCGCTCCATCCTCGCCGAGGCGACCTTCAACCATTTGGCTCCCAGCGGGTGGCGAGCGCTGAGCGCCGGCAGCCAGCCGACCGGTCAGGTGCATGCGCGCGCCCTCGCTCTGCTGGCGCGTCAGGGTATCGCGAGCGCTGACTGTCACAGCAAATCCTGGGAGGACCTGCCGCTGACGCCGGACATCGTCATCACCGTCTGCGCCAGCGCCGCCGGTGAGACCTGTCCGGCCTATCTGGGGCCGGTGCTGCGTAGTCATTGGGGGGTCGCCGATCCGGCGCAGGTGCACGGCAGCGACACCGAGATCGACGCCGCCTTCGAGAGCGCCTATCGCATCCTGCGCGCCCGTATCGAGGCTTTTCTGGCTTTGCCGCTCGCCAGTTTGAGTCAGGATCGCCAGCGCTGCAAGGCTGAGCTCGATCGCATCGGCGGCTTGGGCGTCTGAAGCGGGAGAACAGCATCATGTCAGGACAACGTGCCGCCAAGGTCTGCGGGTCAGCGTCGCCGGCGATGGGTTTTTTTGAGCGTTATCTCAGCGTCTGGGTGCTGCTCTGCATCGTCGCCGGCATCGCGCTCGGGCAGTTTTTTCCAGCCGCCTGCCAGGTCATCGGCGGCCTGCAGATCGCCCAGGTCAATCTACCGGTCGGTCTGCTGATCTGGGTGATGATCATCCCGATGCTGGTCAAGGTCGACTTCGCTGCCCTGCACGAAGTGCGCCGGCATGTGCGCGGCATCGGCGTGACCCTCTTCGTCAACTGGCTGGTCAAGCCCTTTTCGATGGCCCTGCTCGCCGGCTTTTTCATCCGCCACCTGTTCGCACCCTGGTTGCCGGCCGCGCAGATCGACAGCTATATCGCCGGTCTCATCCTGCTGGCGGCGGCGCCGTGTACGGCCATGGTCTTCGTATGGAGCCGCCTCAGCCATGGCGATCCCCTGTTCACCCTGTCGCAGGTGGCGCTCAACGATAGCATCATGGTGGTCGCCTTTGCGCCCCTGGTCGGCTTTCTGCTCGGTCTTTCGGCGATCAGCGTGCCCTGGGCGACCTTGTTCACTTCCGTCGTCCTCTACATCGTCATCCCGGTCATCATCGCCCAGTTCCTGCGCCGGCATCTTCTGGCGCGCGGTGCGGAGGTCTTCGCTGCGGTGATGGTGAGGATAGGCCCATGGTCGATCAGTGCTCTGCTCGCCACCCTCATCCTGCTCTTCGCCTTTCAGGGCGCCGCCATCCTGCAGCAGCCCCTGGTCATCGCCCTGCTCGCCGTGCCCATCCTCATCCAGGTCTTTTTCAACGCCGCCTTGGCCTATGGCCTCAACCGCCTGGTCGGTGAGCAGTACAGCATCGCCTGCCCTTCCGCCCTCATCGGCGCCTCCAATTTCTTCGAGCTGGCGGTAGCGACGGCGATCAGCCTGTTCGGCTTTCATTCCGGTGCTGCCCTGGCCACGGTGGTCGGGGTGCTCATCGAGGTTCCGGTCATGCTCGTGGTGGTGCGCCTGGTCAACGCCTCGCGCGCTTGGTACGAGGCGCGCTGAACCGGCCTGTTGCAGGCGTCAGCCAGGCTTGCTGGGGATGCGGTTTTCCAAGGCCCATGATCGCATCGCCTGCATGGAAGATTTTAATCGCAACTTCTTCTGCCTGAGTCGTCATAGGCTTTAGCGTGCTGAGTCATGGGCGATGAACTCGAAAATATGGCGCAGATCAGCAGGGGCCTGTTGCGACCATATCATCACTGTGCGATCTCGCGTTTCACGTCCTCGTGGCTGATAACACGACTGTGCTCACCGTCTTCTCGGCCCTTGCGCACTTTATCGAGCACATAGAGCCGGGACATGATCTCATCCAGATCGGCGTCATCGGGTAGGCCCTTGAGGGGCTCCAGGGCTTCTTGCTTGAGCGCTTGCATAGGCCTCTCCAAGCATGGCCTTCAGGTGGCCAGCACACAGTTGATCGGCGAGCGTTTCAACCAGGCTGTCCATCAGAATGACGAGTGCCTGCTGATCCTCGTCGGCCAGGGTATCCACTTCCTGTAGCAGAGTATCCGACAGATTGGTAGAGAGTCTTCTAAATAATATGAGGCGCCTATCGACGGACGATGCCAGGCGCAAGGAAGTCACCTTGATGCAAGTCATGGGCGCCCAGGACCATGGCCAGGCCGAGCGTCAGAAGAAGGCTATTGACTTCGCGCTGGCCAGCGTCGGGCCTGAGGGCTTCGCCCTGCCGCCCGAGGTCGAGGCGATCAATCGGCAGTACATTGACGGCGAGCTGACGGGCGACGAGCACATTGCCGCGATCAAGGCCGCTGTCCTGCATGGCAAGCAGGACGCCGGCGGTAACGTGTAATCGGTCAAAATTCGCTAAGGTGCTTACTTGTGTTAGCAGCATTACCTTGCCGAGGTCATCGGCCAGGTTGCGGTTGAAGATGGGCTCATGAACTACTCCACCCAAGTCGCTGATCGATTGGATGGAGTTTCGCAGGGCGTAAACCCTGCCGCCGTCAGTTCCTGACGTGATTGGGGCGCGGTGGGAGTTATTGCATCAGTAGCCTGCTTCTTTCTGGTGCCGGAATGCCAGGACATAGACCACATCAGCGGCGGGTTCGTGGCGGTACATGGCGACATAGCCGGAATCACCGAAGGCGATCACGAGTTCGCGCAGCTCTGGCATTTCAGGGAACGGGCGGCCAATGTCGGGGGCCGTTTCCAGCAGCGAGAATTGCCGCTCGATGGCCTGACCTGCTCGTCTGGCGACATCAGGGGCCTTGGCAGCAAGAAAGCGTCGGCATCGCTCCAAGCCTTGTACTGCTCCTTCGGTGACGATTACTTGTGGCACTCAGGCACCGCTTTTTCGTCTTCAGTGCCCCAGGTGTTTAACCAGGTGCGCACTTCCTGGCCGATCAGGTGCCGTCCGGTTTCCTGATAGGCCGCCCAGGAAGCCAAGGCTTCTTGCTTGAAACTCTCGCGAGCTTCCTCACGATCGACGTATTGCTGGATGGCTTCAAGCATGATCCAGTGCGGCGAGCGGCGGCGCTGACCTGCCAGATGATGGACACGATTTTTCAGCGTGTCGTCGATTTTGAGCGATGTTGCCATGGCCGCTTTCCTATCACTCGGTATCACCAAGTGGTACTTTAATCCTTTTCACTCTGTCCGTCAAACGATCATTAGCCGGACATGTCGGACACTATCCGGCAACGCTCTTGAATAATGGGTTGTTGGACATTATGATATACGGACGGAAAGGCGGACAAAAGGGCTAGCAATGGCACTGATGGGTTATGCGAGGGTATCGACGGCGGAACAGAACACCGCATTGCAAACGGACGCACTGCGCAAGGCGGGCTGTGAACGGATTTTCGAAGACATGGCTTCCGGGGCTAAGGCCGACCGACCCGGCTTAGCTGACGCGCTGGCCTACCTGCGAGATGGCGACGTGCTGGCCGTCTGGCGGCTGGATCGACTCGGTCGATCGATGCCGCACTTGATTGAGACAGTAGGTAGACTGGAAGCCCGTGGTGTCGGTTTCCGGTCGTTGACCGAAAACATCGACACCACCACGCCTGGCGGGCGGCTCATCTTTCATGTGTTCGGTGCGCTGGGCCAGTTCGAGCGCGATTTGATCCGCGAGCGCACCAAGGCCGGGTTGAGCGCTGCCGCCGCACGCGGGCGCAAAGGTGGCCGAAAGCCGGTCGTCACCGACGACAAGTTGCAGCGGGCGCGGGAGCATATCGCCAGTGGGCTGAACGTCCGCGAGGCGGCAGCACGACTCAAGATCAGCAAGACCGCTCTATACACCGCCCTCCAAGCTGTGAATGCGAGCGACGCTCCGGGACTGCCTGCAGGAGCTGCGGTGGTTGTATGACCGGCGGGATCTCTCGGAGGCGCAGCGGGATCTGGCCGCCTGGTTGGCCAAGTGGTCTACGAAATACCCCAAGCTCACGAACTGGGTTGAGGTCCACATCGGGGAGACGCTCACCTTCTACCGCCTCCCCCGGGCCCACCACAAGCACCTAAAGAGCACGAACATGCTCGAGCGGTTGAACGAGGAGATCAAGCGCCGCACCCGAGTGGTGCGGATCTTCCCGCACACCGAGTCCTGTCTGCGCCTTGTGCGCGCCCTGTGTGTCGAGACCCACGAGATGTGGTTCGAGGACAACCGTTACCTCAACATGGAGCTTCTGAAAGAACAGCGTCGCGAACGCATCAGGCAGGCCGCCTGATGAAATCCTCCCTCATACCATGACCGCCTTCGCAGTCCAAGAATTTGCACATAAGTCAGTACACTACCCGGGGCGGTTCAAACTGCCGGAGCAGAGCTTCTGTAGGTGGTGGCAACGGAGCAGCTGTTTTTGCCATAGTGCTATTGTTCTAGCCATATATCGCCAGAATAATGACCCTAACCCCGGGTGCTCGGTGCGTGACCATGCAATGGCGGAGTGAACGGGGCGAGGCTGCCGACGCTGCTCTAGCTGCCCCCAGCCTATGGGTCATCTTTCCAGGCATGAAACCCCACCCTAGCGGTGGCTGACCACCTCACCGGCCGGCAGCAGGGCCTGCAGGCCCTGACCGTACTGGACGAGCAGGGGCGCGCGCGTGTGCAGTTCGAGCTGGCGCAAATGCGCACTGAGCGGATGATCATAGACCGGGCAGTCGAGGCGCAGGCTGCCGGCGCCGGCGTGGATGACGCGGCCGCGCATATCGATGAGGGTGCGCAGCACGCGCCCCTGGTGACAGCTCAGGGTGATGAGATTGGGTGCCCGCAGTGGCAGACCGACACCGGCGCGGCCGTGCAGGCGGCAGAGACGGTGGCTGGCGTCGCTGGTGTGGACGGCGCAGTCGATGGCACCGGCACGCAGCTGGAAGTCGATCGGTACGACGATCTTCGGATAGCCCCAGATCTCGCGACCAGCGGCGTTGGCCATGGCGGTGGTCACCGGCAGATCGACGATGTGCATGCTCGGCAGGGGTGAGCGCAGAGGTTGCCAGGCGGTGGCGGCAAAGCCGCGCTCGGCACGGGCGTGGGCGGCGATGGCCAGGCCCATCTCGTGGTAGGGGCCGACCGAGGAATCGATGTACTGAAAGAAAGCGACGCTGACCAGGGTCTTGCCGGGCAGGACGCTGGTGGCGGCGAGATCCTCCGGCAGCAGTCCGGCGGTGAGCGCTGGGTCGACGAGAAAGGATGCGATGACACTGGCGCTGTTGTAATAGAGGATGGGCAGGCCGACCTCGCCCTGGCTGGTCGGTACCGGGCTTTGTGCTACGTCGAAATAAGACATCGTGGACTCCTGGTTTAGACGCTGAGCGCGGCGCCGCCGTGCAGGCGTGCGAGCAGCGGGACTTGCAGATCCTCGATGAGGCCGAGGCGGTTGATCTGGTTGGTGCCTTCGAAGATGCGCGTCAGGCGCACGTCGCGCAGCAGCTTTTCGAGGCCGGCGTCCTGACTCAGGCCGTGCTCGGCCATGAGGTCGAGGGCCATCTCGCACACCGCCTGAGCGCGGTCGGTGGCGAGGAACTTGCACATGGCAGCTTCGCTCTGCCGCGCCTGCATGCCGCCACCGGCCTGCTGCCAGATGAGGGCGCGCAAGGAGCGCGTCTCGGCGATCATCTGTGCCAGCAGCAGCTGCACTTCCTGATAGGAGAGCAGGGGCTTGCCGCCCAGGCGCTGGCGCAGGCTGTAGTCCATGGCGATCTCGCAGGCGCGCCGCGCCAGGCCGACGGCCATGGCGGCGACCGGATAACGTGAGCTGTTGAGGGTGGCGCGGTTCAAGGCCCAGCCCTGGCGCAGGCCACCGACGATGGCTGTCGCCGGCACATAGACGTCGTTGAAATTGAGCTCGGCGGCGCTGCTGGCGCGCATGCCCATCTTCAATTCGGTGCGCTGCCGCTCCAGGCCAGGCTGCGTGCCATCGACGATGAAGCAGGTCCAGGAGTCGAAGCCTTCGTCGGCGAGGGCGGCGAAGACGGCGATCTTGCGTGCCACATCACCGCCGCTGATGAAGCATTTGCGGCCCTGCAGCACATAGCCCTTGCCCTGCCGACGGGCGATGACGCGCGGCGTGTTGTGGGCGGCACCGTGCCCATCCTCGGCGTCGGAGCCGGCGCCCGGCTCGGTGATGGCGTAGGCGAACAGATGCGGGATGCCTTGCAGAAAGTCCTGTGTCATCGGCCGTACATGCCGCCACATGGCGGCGAGGTCACCGCTCAGACAGACCGGTGCCAGACCGAGCTGGTGCGCGCTGAGCAGCAGCATCTGGCCGCTGCAGACGCAGGCCAGTTCCTCGACCTGGATGGCGAAACGAAAGGCTGGCGAGTAGCGCAGGTCGCTGACCGCCGCCGATCCGAGCGGCGCCGGCAGCATGCCGGTCATCAGTCCGGCGCGTCCGGCCGCGCTCAGCAGCTGGCGGGCGGCGGGGTGCAGCTGACCGGCGGCGGTGTGTTCGGTGTCGAGCCGCTGCACCTGCGGCGCCATATGGGTGGTGGCGAAGTCGCGGCAGTGGCGGCGCAGGCGCGCCAGGGACGGTGGCAGACGCGCTGTGTCGAGCTGCCAGAGATCGAGCGGCGCGTAGCGCGTCAGCGCACGCCCGAGCTGGCTCAACTCCTGCAGTCGGCGCGCCGGGTCGAGACGGTGCTGCGGCGGCAGATGGCCGTCGAAGTGGTCGATGCTGTTCATGCGGCCTCCTGCCATTGCGCCGCCAGGGCCTGCATCTCGAGGGGGCCGCCGCTCTGATAGCGCAGCTGATAGAGGTCGCGGAAGCACTTTTCGACGCCGGTGTCGCGCATATAGCCGAGACCACCGAAGATCTGCATGGCGGCATTGACGGCGCCCTGCAAGGAGAGCTGCAGGCGGTTGCGCGCTAGCAGCAGGCGCTGCAGGCCGGAGGTATCGAGGCGGGCGGCGGCGAGAAAATCGCCGACCTCGGCGCTGCTGGCGCGCAGTTCGAGCAGCATGTCGCTGACCGCGCGATGTTCGCCGATGCGCCGGCCACCTTGCCTGCGTAGCCCGGCGTAGTCACGCGCCAGGGTGTAGGCGCGTTGGGTGCAGCCGAGTTCGATGGCGAGCAGGCCGAGCCAGTCGCGTTGCCAGAGTGAGCGTGCCAGAGCGCGCGCATCGTCGACGTCGGGCAGACGCACACCGCTGGCGGGCAGGATCGCGGCGCTGGCGAGTTCGTCGAGGCCGAGCTGGGTGGGTGTCTGTGGCGGGTGCGCGCAGAGCCGCCAGTGCAGCTGGCCTGCCTCGTAGACGGCGCAGAGGCTGTGGCCGGCTGCGCGTGCGACGAGGGCGGGACGGGGGGCGTCGGCGGCGAAGACCTCGGCGAGCAGAGACAGGGGCGCATCACTGCCCTGCCACCAGAGCGCCAGCTCCCCGCGTCCGAGACCCAGGCGGCCCTGCAGGCACAAAGAGGTGGTGAGCGTCGCCGCGCTGTCGGCGGCGCAGGCGCGCAACAGCTGCCGCGCCAGGGCGCTGCGATGCAGGCTGAGGGCGAGAGCGGTGTTGGTGTGCGCGATGAGGCGCAGCAGGTCGAGGCTGAGGGCGAGGGCATCGGCGTCATCACCGCCTTCCCAGAGCCCATAGCCGGGCTCGGCGCCGAGTTCGATGACGCCCTGATCGCTGAACTGGTGCAGGGCAGCAGAGAAATCGGCGTCGCTACAGACCTGTTCTGGCCGGGAAAAATATTGCTGTGCCAGGTCGGCGCAAATATGATGAACGCTATGGCTGATCAGCTGGCGCTCTTCGGCGCTCGGTGACATGACGATCTCCTGGCGGCGTGGCTGTTGACGGTCATGCTAACCCCCCGTGCCGGAAAGCGAGGATGCTGGTGAAGGCCATTTTACTGATCGCTGCGGCCAGGATGCGCCGCTGTCTATGAAGGCTGGCGGCGGTCGCGTCTCGACCATGTCCCTGTTTCCGCTGCTGCAGTGCGCACGCGCCGAGGGGCTCGACGTCGCTGACCTGCTGACCGGCAGTCGGCTGACCGAAGCCCTTCTCCTCGATCCTGCCGCCACCCTTGATTTTGCCGAGGAGCTGGTGGTGGTCGGCAACTACCTGCGCCTGACGCGCGAGATCTGTCCCGGCCTGCGCGCCAGCGCGCACTATCACTACAACAGCTTCGGTGTCCTCGGCGCCGCCCTGGTCAGTCACGCCAATATGCTCGATGCCTGCCGTTTTCTGGTCGCGCACGTCGCTCTCACCTTCACCCCCTTTCAGGTGCTGATGAGCGAGGATGCGACCAGTCTGGTCGCCTGCTATCGCGATCGCCGCGATCTGGCGGCTTGCCGATCCTACTATCTCCTGCGCGATCTCGCCTTTGTGCGCAACCTCTGCCGCGAGGCAGATCCCGAGCATGGGTCGCAGCTGATCAGCGCCATGGATATCGCCCTCGAGGAGCCGGCGCACGCCGCCCTCATCCGTGACTTCTTCGGTTGGCCGCTGCGCTTCGGCGCCAGCGAGACCCTCATCCGCGCCGACAAGACCCGGCTCATGCAGCCCCTGCGTCTGGCCAATGCCATGACCCTGGCGGTGATGCAGCGGCAATGCCATGAGCTGCTGCAGGCGCGCCAGGACAACTGGCGGCAGCGCGTCGAAGCGCAGCTGGCGGTGCTGGCGCCGCCGGGTGATCTGGCCGCCGTCGCCGCCGCCCTGTGCTGCAGTGAGCGTACGCTGCGCCGTCATCTGCAGCAGGAAGGCTGCTCCTTTCAGGAAGTACAGATGGCCTGGCAGCAACAGCGCGCCATCCACTTCCTGCGCCATTCGCGTCTATCGGTGGAGAGCATCGCGCATCGCCTCGGCTACAGCGAGACGGCCGCCTTCGCGCACGCCTTCAAGCGCTGGATGGGCATGACACCGTCGCAGTTTCGGCATCAGGACTGAGGGGGGCGGGCACCGCGTATGAAAGCGTCGAACAGGAACAGGATCTCGTCACCGAGTCGCTCGATCGGCATCGCCGTGGCGCGCACCAGGCTTTCGGTGAGCAGCTCCTGGATGCCGCCGACGAGGGCGATGCTGGTCAGGGCGTAGTCGCGCTGCGGCAGCTCACCGCGTGCCGCCGTGTCGAGCAGCCAGCGCTCGATGAGTTCGGCCATGCCGTGCACGACGGCGCGGCGGCGCTGCTCCATGGCGGCGCTGACGCCGACCACTTCGAGCAAGCTGACGCGGGCGCGGCGGGTGTCGCTGCCATAGTGCGTGAGCAGGGCGGCGACCGCCTGGCGCATCTGCCCGTCACGGTCGAGGCCGGGCGCACTCATGGCCAGGAGCACAGCCTCGCGCAGCTGCGCGCTGAGTTCGTCGAAGAGATCGCGCAGCAGCGCCTCGCGACTGGCGAAGAGCTGATAAAAATGGCGCGTCGTCACCCGGGCCTGGGTGCAGAGCGTCTCGATCGGTGTGTGCGCGTAGCCCTGGTGGGCAAAGAGTTCGAGCGCGGTGGCGAGCAGGCGCTGGTGTCTTTCCTGGCGGCGTTCATCGGCACTGGCGCCGCGATAGGCGCGATGGGGGGGGCGGTTCATAGAGATCTGCAAATTTGACAAGAAGTCTTGTCGAAATTATCGTACAAGGACGGTCGGGTGGCAAGTCGCCGCCGTCGACAACTCAGATGGTCAGGAGACCAGCATGCGTTATCAAGAAAAAAAGCTGTATGAACACCCAGGGCGGGTGATCATCAAGACCTTGACCCGTGTCGATTATCATCTCGACAAATACCGGCGTCTGGCCGGTGCGGTGGAGGTGCTCGAGCAGAGCGACGCCGACGACGTCTTTTTCATCAAAACGCGCCGCCAGAGCCACATCGATGTGCCGCTGCCGGATTTTGCCCGCAAGCTGGTGCCGACGCATCTGCACATCGTGCAGAGCGAACGTTGGGATCGTCGCAGCCTGAGCGGCGAGCTGCGCATCGAACTGCCGGGTCTGCCGGTGCAGATCAGCGCGCAGATGTCTTTGCACGACACCGCGACGGGCTGTGAGCAGATCCTCGACTTCAACCTTGTCGTCGCCATGCCCCTGTTCGCCAGCAAGCTCGAGAGCCTGCTGGCCGAGGATTTCCGCAAGAAATTCGCCGCTGACACCGCGGCCAGTCACTCCGCCTTCGTCGCTTACGTCGACTGAGGTGGCCGGCGCGGCTCATCGCCGGGTCGGCGCTGCGAGACGCTGCCGGTCTGACGCAGTAGGTCATACATGGCGCCTACCTGCTCCGGCCCGAAGAATTTGCGGTGGTGCTCCGGGTTGATGGCGACTCGTCACCGTCACGTTCATACGGGCTGGCAAAAGACTGCATCGTTCGCAGAAAAAAGAACTCGACCAAGCCGTGCACGCCATCAGCGCAGCGCGTTCAGCACGTTTTCGGCTTCGGGCCAGGGCAGTCGTCTCTTGCTGGACTTCATGTGGTCAAGTGCCTTGAAGGCGCCGTCGACTGTGAGCAGTTGGTTCTCGATCATGGCGCACAGCAATCCGATGGTGCCCATGACGTTGACTTGCTCTTTTTGGCGATAATTCGCAAATTAGCGTCGCCCGTCAATAAGGTGCAGGCCTCCTGCTTTGCAAGCGCCAGTGCCAGGTAGTCGTTGTGACTGGGCTTGTCGCGACCGCTTTTCGTGGGAAGCAAATGGTTGTGCTGGGCTGGCAACTGCTGGGCATACGCCACGAAGTCGCCGCTGACCGCCATAAGCTGCAAGCCCAGGTCTTCAGGGCTAGGACGATGTGGTTCAATTTCTTCGTAGTACAGCAGGTCAGGGATGCCGAACTGCATCGGAAGCTGGAAAAGCGTCTCTATCAACGCTCCCGCTTCCATATCGATCAAGATGTTCGCATCACTGATGAGCAACCGCATCCGATGGCTCCAGCTGGCGTTCTTTGTGGAAGCGCATCATCGGGATGCCTAACAGTTCTGCCGCCTTACCTTCGGAGATGTATTGCTCGGCCAAGGCACGGTACACCAGCTGATCAAACAGTCGGGGATGCTCTTGCGGCAGTGGTTCGCCAGGCTCAGTCTTGCGCCAGCCCTTGGCTGAAAAGCGCTTGAACATAGATAGGTGAGCGGCCGCGGTGATCACGCCACACTGTTGAGCGCGCTGCAGCCATCCGGTCATCGACAAACCGAACTCATGCTTGAGCACGTAAAGCTCTTGCCATTCCAGTACATGGCGTTGTGCTCCAAGCAACTGCAACACCGCGACACGCGGAGCCAGGAAGGCACCGGCGAACCGGTCGCAGGCTTTCTCAGCATTGATGCTGTCAGCCAATCGCCCTTCGAGTAGCAGGTGTCCGAGTTCATGTGCCAGGGTGAACCGCTGCCGATCGCCAGGCCAGCGCTTGGAAACAGCCACGACTGGGTACTCTCGGCCATCGTCGGCGCGTGCCTTGGCTGTTAAGCCGGAGAAGCCCGGGTTCTCTTCATCGACCACGATGACCAGCAAGCCAAGGCCTTCGAGGGTGTCGGTGAGATCAGCCATCGGGCTCAGCCCCAACTGCCAAGCGTTGCGGACCGAATCCGAGAACGCATCGATCTCATCCAGCGAGGCGATGTGCTCGGGCAGATTCACCGGCGGTGCAAACGCCGGGAAGGGCAGTTCGGGAAATACGCTGAGCAACTCCACGCGCTTTTCCACCAGCTCGATGACCTTGATTTTCAGCGCATCCTGCGCCGTCTTGCCGAAGGTCGAGAGCTTGCGGAACTCGGGTTGCAGCAGTTCAACCGTATGCGTGCGAAAAAAGTATTCGGTCCGAATGCCGCAGGCGCGAGCCAGCTTGAGCAGCTGAGTCGACGACGGTGTCAGCAGACCCTTCTCGTACTTCTGGATAGCGGTGTGAGAAACACCGACCTGTTCGCCCAACGCACTCAGGGTCAGACCGGCCGCCAATCGTGCTTGATGAATACGATCTGCAATCATGACGCCTCCTTGGGTTGGGTTTAAATTAGTAAAAATCATATAAAAATTTTAAACCCAAGAGAAGGCCGCCCGTCGCTTCGGCTGTGGCGTTAGTCGTGGGCGACTGCTTCCCTATAGGGGCGCATCACGGTGGCGACGTGGCAATCCTGAGCGCAGCAGAACAGGTCGTCTGCGGACGCTTTGCGCGTCATCCTAGCGTCTTTCAAGGCCCATTTCATGGCGATGCAGTCTTCACCCTCAAGATTGGCTGCTTCAGCCGCATCGACGTGGCGCTGCCGGTTCAGTATCGAACGGCCCCCTGCCCGGGACAGATCAGCGCCGCGCTGGCCGTGCATGACGCCGCCAGCAGCTGCAGAGTATCGATCGTCGCCTTAGGCCTGCAAGCTGGAGAGCCTGCTGGCCTAAGGACTTACGCCTGCCTGCCGCGCATGAGCGCCACGGCCACTGTCAGTCGTAGGAGATCGGCTGGCGTGGCTCATCGCCGGGTTGGCGCTGCGAGACGCTGCCGGTCTGACGCAGTAGGTCATACATGGCGCGTACCTGCTCCGGCCCGAAGAATTTGCGGTGGTGCTCCGGATAGAGGATGCCCTGGCGGCGCTCGAAATGGCGCAGCGGGCACCAGGAGCTTTCGATCTGCTCGAGGGCCATGGAAAAGCGCAGGGTGTGGTTCTTGGCGATGTACAAAGGCGCGCGTAGAAGGACGGGCAGGTCGCGGCCATAGGCGTGGCGGCGCAGGGTTTGATGGGCGGCGCTGATGCTATAGCGCTGCATGCCGAGGGGGCGCGAGATGAGAACGTTGAAGATGAGCTGAATGGGAATCTCGCCGATGAGCTCGAGCAGGGCGAAGGCGAGCAGGGCCGGCAACAGCAGCGGCCACTTCCACCACGCCGGCGCTGGCGCGCGGCTGACCAGGTCGAGTTCGCGGTTCATCATCGTGCACACGCCGTTGGCGTAGCCGCAGAACATGCAGTTGAACTTGTCGAACCAGGTGAGGCCATCGATGCGCTGGCGATCGATGATCACATGGTCACGCCAACGCACGCGCGGCGTGCCGAGTAAAGGGCGCAGAAGAAGCTGGTAGCCGAGCAGGGCGAAGGTGGTGTGCACGAAGATCATGAAGGGGATGTAGAGGTACATCGAGCCGCCGCCGACGACGACGCGCAGAAGGCCGAGGCGCTCGATATGGGCGCCGAAAATGGGACCGAGGAAGGATATCGGTTCTTCACTGCGGGTGACCGGGCTGGGCTGGATGGAATGCGTCATCTTGTTTCTCCTGATAACTGTGACATTAAACAATGTAATAATAAGAGCAAGATGAGCCCTGCACCTTTTGATCCAGGTCAAGAAAACGGCGATTTCGCCCGGCTTTCGTTGAGGCCGGCGCCGTCCTCCCGATGCCATCCTACCTTCATCATCAAAAACAATGAGTTGTGCATTTGCATTGGAGTGGCGCCAGCGGCCGTCGCCGGCCCCGGCGGCGATGTCGGCGTGCTCGATTCGGCCATCGCATCAGTTGACACGGAACATTGCGACATTGTTTGATGTATTTGTCTCGTGTCCTGTCGAGACAGGTGAGCGCTGCTCTGTCGTCCATGCCGCGCCGCCGTGACCGTCGATGAGGAGCCTGTGATGAGTGAAGAGTCAGAGAAGTTTTCGCGTCGCCGTTTTTTCGGCACCCTCGGTGTCGCCGCCGCGGGTGTCGCCGCCGCCGGTGCTCTCGCCATCCCGCTGGCGGAGCGGCGTGGTGAGCTGACGCGGCCTTATCCCGATGTGCATGGCAATCAGGTCATCCTGCCGGCCAATGGTCAGAGCGTGCTGATCATCGGCGGTGGACTGTCCGGACTGCAGACCGGCGTCGAGCTGGCGGCGCGCGGCTTCAAGGTCACCATCCTGGAGAAGTCGGGGTCGCCGGGGGGCAAGCTCAAGTCCTGGCGCGATCGCCATTTTGGGCCGAGCGACGACCCTTACAAGAACAATCCTGCCTTTCCAGGCTATGTGCGCGAGCACGGCGTGCATGCCGTCTGGGGCTTTTACAACAATCTGCGCGAGTTCTTCGGGCGCTACCACTGGCCGCTCATGGACATGCCCAAGGACATTTCCATCTACAACTTCCGCGATCGTGACGGCACGGTCAGCCATCTGCCGAATACCACCTGGGTGCCGCCTTATGGCACCGTGCAGCTGATCGAGGAGCTGTCGCACCTCAAGCATCTGGCGCCGGCCGACCATCTGCAGGCGGTGGATCTGTTCAGCCGCCTCGCCACCTTCGACTACGCCGACACGCGGCAGCGCCAGTACATGGACAGCATGACCTTCGAGGAGTATGCACGCCGCCTCGGTCTGTCATCGTCGCTGGTGCACAAGATCTGCGATAGTCTGCTCGAGATGGCCTATTTCGATAACGTCGACAAGGCTTCCGCCCTCACCCTGGCCAATCTCATCCAGCTCGTCGCCGGTTCCAGCCGCGATCTGCGCATCAACCTTTACAACACGCCGGTGGCCGAGACCTTCATCCAGCCCATGGTCAATTTCATCCAGACGCACGGCGGCGAGGTGCATTTCAATACCGAGGTGACCGGCCTGCTCATGCAGTCGGGCAAGATGCTCGGTGCCAGGGCAGAGGCGGTACCACGCCAGGCGATACAGCGCTGCTCGATCTGCGGCGGATTGATCTTCGACGGTATGGAAGTGGGCGGTGAGTGCCCTTATTGTGGCGCCAACGCCGATGTCTTGCGTGACATCCAGGCGCAGGAGCGCCAGGAGCGCCAGTTCACCGCTGACTATGTCGTCTGCGCTCTCGATGGACCGGGCCTGAAACAGCTGGTGGCGAGCAATCGCGACGTCCTCGGTGACGCCGAATACTTCCGTCAGATCGAGCGTATCGAGGCGAAAGCCGTCTTCGTCTGCAACCTCTGGTTCGCCGGGCGTGGTCCCTGGGAGAAGACCGTGCAGGACGAGGTCGGGCGTCCGGCCATCTGTTTTTTTGCCACCGGCTTCAAGCACCTCGGCATCACCATCAACCGTTCCGTCGAGATCCTCGCCGCCGACAAGCAGCGCCTGGTCTGGTCGAACGAGTTCGTCGATCGCGATGTGACGGTGATCGAGACACAGATCGCCAAGACCGACCTTGTCGAAGGACTGAGCACCGCCGCCATCGCCGACCTCTGCTATGGCGAGCTGAAGACGGTGATGCCGAATCTGCCGCCACCGCTGAGCAGCTATGTCAATCGCTGGCACAACTACAACGCCTACCGCGTCGGCAGTGAAAGCCACCGACCGGCGGTGCAGTCGCCGATCGACAATTTTCTCATCGTCGGCGACAACGCCTTCGTGCCGCATCCGGCGGTGTTCATGGAGAAGACCAATGTGACGGCGAAGTGGGCGACCAACCTGATTCTCGACAAGGCCGGGATGGCGCAGCACCGTATCGAGATCCTGCCGTCGGGGACGCCCAGCACCTTGATCCACGGGTTGTCCGAGGTGCGCTCGGTCTATCTCTGAGCCCCCGGTGCCGGTGTTCGGGCGCGCCGCGGGTGCGGCCGGCGCCGGCTGTATCGATGCGCGATGCGCATCATCCATCATCTGTCGCGAGGAAACCATGAAAGCGAAATCAGCCTCTGTCGCCGCCCCGGCGGCTCCGGTCAAGCGCACCCTGTCACCTTTTTTTAAGCGCCTAGTGCAGACCGACTTTCCCATGCCGAATTTCGACCGCGTCGGCCAGTTGCCGGTGTTCTACTACGACAATACGGCGCTGTCGGTGATCATGACCGGCGCCACCAGCGCCATCAAGGCGCTGTTGCCGCATCCCGACATGCATCCGCTCGAACTCTATCCCGGTCGTGCCCTGGTCGCCTTCAATGCCTTCGAGTATCGCGACAGCGACATCGATCCCTATGGTGAGTTCAGCATCTCCTTTCCCATCTCCTTCGCGCGTCGCAGCTGGCCGGGTCTCGGCGTTTTGCGGCGCTGGCGGCAGGATTGCTTCGAGAGCTATGTCTGGCAGCTGCCGGTGACCACCGAGATCGCGCGCTGGGGCGGGGTCGAGCTCTATGGCTACCCGAAATTCGTCGCCGACATCGACTTCATCCGCACGCCGCAGAAGATCATCTGCGAGCTCGGCGTCGGCGGTACGCGCATCCTGTCGCTGGAGGGTGATTGTCTGCCGAATCTGAAGGCGGCGGCGCCGCTGCGCTACAAGACCTATTCGATGAAGCATGGTCTGCCCTTGTGCGCCAACATCGATCTCAACCCCCTGCAGTTCGCGCAGACGACACGGCGCAACGCCGCCCGCCTGCAACTGCATCCCGGGCACGCCATCGCCGATACCCTGCTCACCCTGGGTCTGAGCAGCCACCCGCTCATCTACCAGTATTGCCCGCGCAGCGAGCTCGTCCTCTTCGCGCCGCGCAATCTCAACGACAACTGAACGAGGTGATCGGCCGCTATCGATGCCAGCGCTATCGGCGTCGATGCGGCGCTTTTTTTCAGCGCGATGACGGTGCTATCATCAGACCGTCATGATGTGTGAGGGATGATAGGCGTGGACAGTGACTCGAGTCGAGCGTGCCGCTTGCTTTGAAGGTCGGGTTGTCCTGCGTGCTATGTCCGCTGCCGCCCGATCCAGGTTGTGGAGAGGGGTTGCAGAAGATCTTGTGAGGCCTACCGTGTCGCGATGACGCGGCACCGAGTCTGGCTGCAGCCTGGAAGTGACCACCGCTGTGGGGGGTGTCCCCCGTGGGAGTACAGGTATGCAGTTGTCGGAACTTTTTAGCTATCGTCTGTTGCGCTGGCTGGGGCGGGGTACGCCCGAGAGCCTGTTTCAACGTTCCCCCATCCTCGATACCGTCGCCGAACAGAGCCAACAGACGCAGGTGCCGCAGGACATGGCGGCGCGTTTGCGGCAGGCGGCCTTTGCCGAAGTCGAGACCCTCTACAAACTCTACAAGACTTCCTCGGAAGGGCTGAGCGACGGCCAGGCGGCCTGGGTGCGCGAACACGACGGCAGCAATGACGTGCAGCACGAGAAGCCGATGCCGTGGTGGGTGCATCTTTGGATCTGTTACCGCAACCCCTTCAGTCTGCTGCTCTCTCTGCTCGCCCTGGTGTCCTGGTATACCGGCGATCCGACGGGCACCATCGTCATCTCGAGCATGGTGGTGCTCGCCACCTTCATGCGTTTCTTTCAGGAAGGTCGCTCCAACCGCGCCGCCGACGCGCTCAAGGCCATGGTCTCCAACACCGCCACCGTCCTGCGCCGCGACCCGGCGCGTGAGGTCGAGGACACGGCGCGCAAGTATTTCGGCGTCACCCTGCATCCGCGCGAGCCGAGCTGGGAGGAGAGGCCGATGCGCGATCTCGTCGCCGGTGATCTCATCCGCCTGTCGGCCGGTGACATGGTGCCGGCCGATGTGCGCGTGCTCGCCGCCAAGGATCTCTTCGTCAGTCAGGCCGCCCTCACCGGCGAGTCGGTGCCGGTGGAGAAACACGCGCGCTCGCATCATCCTGAAGAGGGCAATCCGCTCGAGATCGATACGCTCTGCTTCATGGGCACCAACATCGTCTCCGGCACCGCCACCGCCCTGGTCATCGGCACCGGCGGGCGCACCTATTTCGGTTCCCTGGCCGAACATGTGATGACGCAGGAACGCGCCCTCACCGCTTTCCAGAAAGGCGTCAACCGGGTCAGCTGGCTGCTCATCCGCTTCATGGCGGTGATGACGCCGATCGTGCTGGTGATCAACGGCCTGACCAAGCACGACTGGCTCGAGGCCGCCCTGTTCGCTCTCTCCATCGCCGTCGGTCTGACGCCGGAGATGCTGCCGATGATCGTCACCTCGACCCTGGCCAAAGGTGCGGTCTTTCTGTCGCGCAAGAAGGTCATCGTCAAGCGTCTCGACGCCATCCAGAACTTCGGCGCCATGAACATCCTCTGCACCGACAAGACCGGCACCCTGACCCAGGACAAGATCTTTCTCGAGCGCCATGGCGATGTCGATGGCGAGAAGTCGCAGCGCGTCCTCGAGCTCGCCTATCTCAACAGCTACTACCAGACCGGCCTGAAGAATCTGCTCGATGTCGCCGTGCTCGAGCACGTCGATCTCAGCCGTGACAGCGCCCTCACCCAGAGCTATCACAAGGTCGACGAGATTCCCTTCGATTTCAACCGCCGGCGCATGTCGGTGGTGGTGGCGAGCGAGGACGGTCCTCTGCTCATCTGCAAAGGTGCGGTCGAGGAGATGATCTCGGTGTCGCGCTATCTGCGCGATGCCGGTGCGGTGGTGGCGCTCGAGGGCGAGGCGCTGGCGCGCATACGCCAGGCGACCGAGAGTCTCAACCGTGAAGGGCTGCGTGTCGTCGCCGTCGCCACCCGCGCCTTCACCGAGGCGCGTACCAGTTTCAGCATCGCCGATGAGTCCGAGCTCGTCCTCGAAGGCTATATCGCCTTTCTCGATCCGCCCAAGGAGACGACGGCGCCAGCCCTGGCGGCTCTCGCCGAACATGGCATTCAGGTGAAGATCCTCACCGGCGACAACGATCTCGTCACCGCCAAGATCTGCCGCGAGGTCGGTCTCGACGTCACCGGCATGCTTCTCGGGTATCAGGTCGAGGCGATGAGCGACAGCGAGCTCAAACGCGCCGCCATGCAATGCACCGTCTTTGCCAAGCTGTCACCGGATCAGAAGGAGCGCATCGTCAGCGTTCTGCGTGACGAGGGTCACGTCGTCGGCTTTATGGGCGATGGCATCAACGACGCACCGGCCCTGCGCGCCGCCGATATCGGCATCTCGGTCGATACCGCCGTCGACATCGCCAAGGAGGCCGCCGACATCATCCTGCTCGAGAAGAGCCTGATGATCCTCGAGGAGGGGGTGATCGAGGGGCGCAAGACCTTTGCCAACATGCTCAAATACATCAAGATGACGGCGAGCTCGAATTTCGGCAATGTCTTCAGCGTGCTGGTGGCGAGCGCCTTTCTGCCGTTTCTGCCGATGCTGCCGCTGCAGCTGCTGGTGCTCAATCTGATGTATGACATCTCGCAGACCGCCATCCCCTTCGACAATGTCGACAGCGATCTGCTGAAGTCGCCGATGCGCTGGAATCCCGCCGATATCGGGCGCTTCATGATCTGCTTCGGTCCGACCAGCTCGGTCTTCGATATCGTCACTTACGCCGTCATGTGGTTCGTCTTCGGGGCCAATGTCCCGGCGCATCAGACCCTGTTCCAGTCGGCCTGGTTCATCGAGAGCCTGATGACGCAGACCCTGGTCGTGCACATGATCCGCACCCAGAAGATCCCCTTCCTGCAGAGTCGCGCGGCGCCGTCGCTGCTGATCATGACCTTTTTGATCATGGCGCTCGGCGTCGCCATCCCGCTGTCGCCGCTGGCGCACTGGTTCGAGATGCAGAGGGTGCCGGGTCTGTTCTTCTTCTGGCTGGCCGGCATCCTCATCGCCTACATCATGCTGACCCAGGCGATGAAGGTGTTCTACAGCCGTCGCTGGGGCTGGCAATGAGTGTTGCGCGTTGCCGGTGACGGTAGAGGGTGCGCTCGCTGATGCCGAGGCGGGCGGCTTCCTCCTTGCGCGATAGCGCTGCCGTCGGCGTGGCGGTTGGTGCGTCGAGCTCGATGTGCCAGGGTTCGAGGACGTCGCCGGCGGCGAGCAGGCAGGCGCGCTCGAGCAGGTGACGCAGTTCACGCACATTGCCGGGAAAGGGCAGGGTGGCGAGCTCGGCCAGAAAGGCGGCGCTCGGTCGTGGCGCTGGCTGTGTTGGGCGCTGCGCCAGCAGATGCTGCACCAGCAGTGGCAGATCCTCGCGCCGGTCGCGCAAAGGCGGCAGGTGCAGGGGAAAGACGTTGAGGCGATGGTAGAGGTCGGCGCGAAAGCGTCCGGCGGCCACCCATTCGGCGAGCGGTCGGTGGGTGGCGGCGATGATGCGCACCTGTGCCTGACGTTGCCCGGATGAGCCGACGCGGCGATAGGTGCCGGTCTCGAGCAGGCGCAGCAGCTTGGCTTGCTGCGATGCCGGCAGGTCGCCGATCTCGTCGAGAAACAAGCTGCCGCCGCGGGCGCTCTCGACGAGGCCGATGCGGCTGTCGCTGGCGCCGGTGAAGGCGCCTTTTTCATGTCCGAAGAGCTCGCTCTCGAAGAGGCTGTCGGTGATGCTGGCGCAATCGACGGTGACGAAAGGCGCGCCGTGCCGCGCCGAGTGTTGGTGCAGAGCCTGTGCCGCCACTTCCTTGCCACTGCCGGTTTCGCCGAGCAAAAGTACCGG
>JAKBFV010000108.1 GCA_021833365.1 Pseudomonadota bacterium
GACCGCTGC
The DNA here is from genome assembly GCA_021833365.1 of Pseudomonadota bacterium. Taxonomy (GTDB): domain Bacteria; phylum Pseudomonadota; class Gammaproteobacteria; order Pseudomonadales; family Moraxellaceae; genus JAJZHK01. The sequence goes on from JAKBFV010000108.1 coordinate 10, forward strand.
CGCCGTCTGATCGTTGCGTGTCTGCATCGAGACGATGAAGGGCCCGGCCACCTGCATGGGCAGAAAATAGCTGCCGGCACTGTAGGAGAGGCCGCGTTTGACGCGGATTTCACGCATCAGCAGGGAGCTGAAGTCGCCGCCACCGAGGATGTTGTTGCCGATGCGCAGAGCCTCGTACTGCGGGTCACTGCGACTGACGCCGACGGTGCCCATGAGGATGTGCGTCTGCTCCGAGGCGAACTCGAGATGGACCTTCTGCGCCTGTAACAGCGGCGCGACCGGCGGCAGCGGCGGCGCCGCCGGTCCTGAGGGCAGGGCCGCCGACAGGCGCTCACTGATGCTGCGCGCCTGGGCTTCGCTGATATCGCCGACCAGGGCGATGACAGCGTTGGCGGCGCGGTACTCCTGAGCGAAGAATGCCTGCAGATCCTGCGGTTGCAGAGTGCGCAGACTCGCCAGCGTGCCGTGCGGCGGAATGGCGTAGGGATGCGTGCCATAGAGATGGCTGTAGAACAGGCGGCTGGCCTGGGCCTCCGGCGACTGCTCCTGCTGCTTGAGCCCGATCATCTGCTGACCGTGCACGCGCGCATAGTCGGCGGCACGGAAGGCCGGATGAGCGACGACGTCGATGAACTCGCTGACCGCCGGATCGAGGTAGCGCGCATCGCTGAGAGTGCGCAGATCGACGAGGGCCATGTCGCGCGCCGAGGAACTGCTGTATTGCGCGCCGAGGTTCTCGAAATCGCGGGCGATCTGTTCAGCGCTCTTGTCGCGGCTGCCCTCGAACAGCATCAGGGAGGTGGTCGCCGCCAATCCGGGATGCTGACCATCGCGGGCCGAGCCGGCGTTGAAAATGAGGCGCAGATCGAGCATGGGCACGTCGCTGGCGTGCACGAAGATGACCTGACTGCCCTGCCGGGTCTGCCAATGGCGCACGTCGAAAGGCCGCACCGGCGGTTGTTCGCTGATCTGTGCGACGCTGTCGAGGCGGCCGAGCGAAGTGATCGGGCCATTGGTGACGAAGCTCTCGCCACCGGCCAGTGCCGTCAAAGTCGTGCCGAGGCCGAGCAGCAGACTGATGATTTTCATGGATGCTGGACTCCCTCGATATCCGCCAGACTCATGCGCGCCGGTAGCAAATAGCGCCTGGCGACATCCTGCACCTCGGCGGGCGTCACCGCCTGCAGACGCTGCGTGTAAGCGTCACTGTCCTTCCAGGACAGGCCGACGGCGAGAAAACTCACCAGGTCAGCGGCGATGGATGCGACCGAGTCATGGCTGTAGACCTCGCTGGCGACCAGCTGCGCCTGCACCCGTTTCATCTCTTCGACACTCGGCGCCTGCTCCTGCAGACGCTGGATCTCGCCGAGCAGAGCGCTGCGCAGGTCGGCCACGGAGTGACCGGCGGCGGGGATGGCGCTGAACTCGAACAAGGTATCGCCGCGCGCGATGCCGCTATAGCCGACGTCGACCGCCGCCGCGATCTGGCGCTGACGCACCAGGTCCTGCTCGAGGCGCGAGCTGTCGCCCTCATCGAGGATGCCGGCGAGCATGGTCAGCGCATACACGTCCTGAGGATGCGCGGCGGTGAGCAGGCCCGGGACATTGAAGGCGAGCAGCAGGGTCGGCACCTCGACCTTGGGCAGATGCAGCTCGATCTGCCGCTGTCCGGGGATCTCCGCCTCGCGCGGCACGACGTGCTGTGGCACGGCGCGCGCTGGCACGGCATCGAAATAGCGGTGCACCGCCGCCAGCACGGCTGCCGGCTGCACGTCGCCGACGATGAGCAGCACGGCATTGTTCGGCGCATACCAGTGCTGGTACCAGTCACGCGCGTCCTGCGCGGTTAGGCCCTGGATGTCGGGCATCCAGCCGATGGTCGGACGGCGATAGGGCGAGGACATGTTGGCGATGGCGGCAAAGTGCTCGCCGGCGACGGCCATCGGCTGATCGTCGATGCGCCAGCGCCTCTCCTCCATGACGACGCGGTGTTCCTGCTCGAAATTGGCATCCTTGATCTGCAGATGCTGCATGCGATCGGCTTCCAGCTCGAGCGCCAGGGGCAGACGATCGGCGGCATACATCTGGTAGTAGGCGGTATAGTCGTCGGTGGTGAAGGCGTTGTCCTCACCACCATAATGAGCGACGATGCGCGAGAACTCCTCGCTCGGAATCTTCTCGCTGCCTTTGAACATGAGGTGTTCGAGCATGTGGGCGAGGCCGGTCTTCCCATCCTTTTCGTCGACAGCACCGACTTTGTAAGCGACTTCCACGACCACCACCGGAGCGCGATGATCCTCGCGGATGACCACCTGCAGGCCATTGCCGAGGGTGGTTTCAGTGGTCTCACCGGCGTGGCTGGTGGCCGCTGCAAGGAGCGCGATGACGCTGAAAAATGACGAAATCTTTCTTAACATAGGACATTGGGCCGCATCAGACAGAGTGGTAGCATAGCGCATCGAATCCGGAGGCGGCAGAGATCATCCGGTGAATTATTGTGACCGCGCGCACCGCAGGCGAATCCGCTATGACCGAAGCAAAGGATCCCAAGGATCAAGACGATCAACCCTCCGGCTGGGGCCGGCGTTTCAAATCCTGGCTCGGCAGCAGCACGCCGGCGGCGAGCGAGCCACTGGCGCCGGTCAGCCCTGCGCCACGCCCCCCCATCACACCCACCCCACCTGAGGAAGCTCCCGCCGAGGCGAGCGGCGGTTTTCTCGAGCGCATGCGCCATGGCCTCAGCCGCACGCGCCACTCCCTCGGTGCCGGCCTGGCGCACGTCCTCATCGGTGGCAAGGAGATCGATGACGAACTGCTCGAAGAGATCGAGACCCAGCTCATCGCCGCCGACATCGGCGTCGACGCCTGCCAGAAAGTGCTGGCAGCGCTGACCGAGCGCGTCTCACGCCAGGAGCTGACTCACTCCGGCGCCCTGATGAAGGCACTGCGCGAAGAACTCTGCGCCCTGCTCGAACCGCGTGTGGCGCCGCTGCAGATCGACCGCGACCGCCATCCCTTCGTCATCCTCGTCGTCGGCGTCAACGGCGTCGGCAAGACCACCACCATCGGCAAATTGGCGAAATACCTGCAGAAGCAGGGCTGCTCGGTGATGCTGGCGGCCGGCGACACCTTTCGCGCCGCCGCCGTCGAACAGCTGGTGACCTGGGGTGAACGCAACGCCGTGCCGGTCGTCGCACAAGGTCATGGCGCCGATAGCGCAGCGGTCATCTTCGACGCCCTGCACAGCGCGCGCGCGCGCGGCATCGACGTCGTCCTCGCCGACACTGCCGGCCGCCTCAACAACAAAGGGCATCTGATGGAAGAACTGCGCAAGGTCGTGCGCGTCATCCAGAAAGTCGATCCGCAGGCGCCGCATGAAACCCTGATGGTGGTCGACGCCACGACCGGCCAGAACGCCCTGCAGCAGGCGCGCGACTTTCACCAGGCGGTTCCCCTCAGCGGCCTGGCGGTGACCAAGCTCGACGGCACCGCCAAAGGTGGCATACTCTTCAGTCTGGCAGCACAGCTGCCGATTCCCCTGCGCTTCATCGGCGTCGGTGAAAAGATCGACGATCTGCGCCCGTTCAAAGCGCGTGACTTCGTCGAAGCCCTGCTCGTGGAGGAATGACCGGTGCTGATCTTTCAAAACGTCGGCAAATGCTATCCCAATGGCTATGCGGCGCTGAAAAACGTCAACTTCACCCTGGGCAAGGGCGAGATGGCCTTTCTCACCGGTCATTCCGGTGCCGGCAAGTCGACCCTGCTGCGTCTGATCATGCTCATCGAACGCGCCAGCACCGGTCAGATCAGCCTCGACGACCAGGACTACGCACGCCTGCGTAGCCGCAGCATCGCACACCTGCGCCGGCGCATCGGCATGGTCTATCAGGACCACAATCTGCTCGCCGATCGCAATGTCTTCGACAACGTCGCCATGCCCCTGGTCATCGCCGGGCTACCGCCGCGTGAAATCGAGCATCGCGTCACCGCCTCGCTCGAATGGATGGGGCTGGCGAGCAAGGCGCATATGCTGCCGGTCACCCTGTCCGGCGGTGAGCAGCAGCGTGTCGGCATCGCCCGTGCCGTCGTGCATCGCCCGCAGCTGTTGCTCGCCGATGAGCCGACCGGCAATCTCGACGCCGAGCTCGCCACCGAGATCATGGACCTCTTTCACGCGCTCAGCCAGGCCGGCATGTCGGTGCTGGTGGCCACCCACGACCTGCATCTGACGACGCGCTATGAACACCGCATCCTCCACCTGAAACAGGGACTTCTGCAGGGAGAAGCGCGATGAAAACCGGCGTCCGCCTGTCCCGTGCCAGCCTCGCATCAC